>NZ_JASATH010000058.1:0-39271 GCF_038440215.1 Inquilinus sp. OTU3971
GCCACTGCCAGATCGGCTCCGCGGCGAAGCGGTCGACCAGGAAATCCACCACCGCGCGCACCTTCGGCGCCAGGTTGCGGTTGTGCGGCCAGACCGCGTAGATCGCGCCGAACGGGTTCTCGTACTCGGTCAGCAGTGGCACCAGCCGCCCGGCGGCGATGTCGGGGCCGACGAAGAAATCCGGCGACAGCGCCAGCCCGGCGCCGGCCCGCAGCGCCGCATGGATGACCTCGCCGCTGTTGGCGCGCAGGCGGCCGTCGACCCGCACCGTCTCCAGCCGCCCGTCCGGGCCGAGGAACTGCCACTCGTTCTGGTCGGCGGCGTAGCTGTAGAGGATGCAGTCGTGCCGGACGAGGTCGGCCGGTGTGCGCGGCACGCCATACCGCTCGAGATAGGACGGCGCGGCGCAGACCACCCGCCGGCATGAGGCGAGGCGGCGGGCCACCAGGCTGGAATCCTGCAGCCGGGTGATGCGGATCACCAGGTCGAAGCCCTCGGCGACGACATCGACGAAGCGGTCCTCGAACAAGGCCTCGATCCGCAGCTCGGGCCAGCGCGCCAGCATCTCCGGCACCAGCGGCGCCAGGTACTCCCGGCCGAAGCTGGCCGGCGCGTTCAGCCGCAGCAGGCCGCGCGGCTCGGCCGAGAGATGGGTGATGGCCCGCTCCGCCTCCTCCACCTCGCGGGCGACGCGGATGCAGCGCTCGTAGAAATCCTGCCCGGCATCGGTCGGGCTGAGGGTGCGGGTGGTGCGGTTGAGGAGGCGGGCGCCGAGCCGGTCCTCCAGCTTCGCGATCTGCTTGCTGACCGCCGACTTCGACAGGCCGAGCCGAACCGCCGCGGCCGAGAAGCTGCGGCTGTCGACGACCTGGGCGAAGACGATCATGGCGCCGGGCATGTCCATCGGCGCAAGGTCTACGAGGCGAAGCGCGGGGTCAACGATCGAGCAGTGCGACCGCCGCCGGCGCAACGCGGCGAGTCGGGGCGGCATTGCGGCGCTCCGATCTAATCCTTTGTTATTGCAAGATTCTTCCCTTGAAATCGGCGTCCACGCGCCCCATATCGAGGTTGCACCGGTTGCCGGTCCTGCCGGGACCGGCGGTCCTGAGGAGGCTTCGGCTCTCCGGACCCTCCTCAGCCCATGTTGCTCGTGTCGAGAATATGGAAGGAGGACCAGATGATGCGCGATCTGATTCCCTGGGGCCGCGGCCGCTCGGTCGAGCCCTATCGCGACGAGGGCAGCCCGCTGCTGTCGTTGCACCGCGAGATGAACCGCCTGTTCGACGAGGCGTTCCGCGGCTTCGGTCCGCCGTCGCTGTTCGGCCGCGGCGCCGGCTGGCCTAGTCTGGAGCTGGCCGAGACCGACAAGACCGTGACGGTGTCGGCCGAGATCCCCGGCCTGGACGAGAAGGATGTCGAGGTCACCCTGTCCGAGGGCATCCTGACCATCCGCGGCGAGAAGAAGTCGGAGGTCGAGGACAAGCAGCGCCAGTTCAGCGAGCGCAGCTACGGCCGCTTCGAGCGGCAGGTCGCGATCGGCCGCGAGGTCGACGAGGACAAGGTCGAGGCGTCGTTCAGGAACGGCGTGCTGACCGTCACCCTACCGAAGACCGAGCGGGCCCAGAGCAAGGCGCGCCGCATCGCCATCAACGGCGGCGGCACGAAGAAGGCGGCCTGATCGGCCGAATGCCGGGAAGCGCCGGAGCGGTTCGCGCCGCCCGGCGCTTTTTCATGCGCGTTCTGCCGCCGCCTGCCGCAGCGCCGCAATGGTCTCGCGCAGGCCGCGGGCCAGCGGCTTGTCGCGGCGCAGCACCAAGCCGAGCCGGCGGTGCAGCCGCGGCGACAGCGGATGGACGGCCAGGCCCGGCGCCTGCGCCACCGCCATCGAGGGCAGGATGGCGCAGCCGAGACCGGCGCCGACCAGTTCCTTAATCGCCTCGACGCTGCCCAGCTCCATCACCGGCTTCAGGCTGATCCCGGCGCGCGCGAACCAGTCGTCGACGATCCGCCGGGTGTGGCCGCCGGGCTCATACGCCACCACCGGCCGGCCGGCCAGCGAGGCCGGCGTCACTGCCGGCGGCAGGTCGTCGGCCTCGGCCGGGGCCACGGCGACGAACTCCTCCTCCATCAGCGGCGTCACGGCGAAGGCGCGGCCGGGCGCCGGCAGGGTGACGAGGCCGAGGTCGAGCGCGTTCTCCTCCAACAGGCGCAGGATGCCGGCGGTGTTGCCGGTCGAGACCACGATCTCGAGCGACGGCAGGCGGCGGCGCAGCGCCCGCAGCACCGGTGGCAGCAGGTAGATGCAGGCGGTCGAGCCGGTGCCGAGCCGCACCCGCCCGGCCGCACCGCCGGCGTGCTCCGCCATCGCCTCGACCGCCGCCGCGACCTCGGCCTCGATCCGCCCGGCATGGACCAGCAGGTCCCGGCCCGCCGCGGTCGGCGTCGCCCGCCGGCCGACCCGTTCGACCAGCCGGATGCCGAGCCGGGTCTCAAGCTGCCGGATCTGCAGGCTGATCGCCGGCTGGGTCAGGTTCAGCCGGGCCGCGGCGCCGGAGAAGCTGCTGGCGCGGATGACCTCGGCGAAGGTCCGCAGCTGGTCGAGGCTGAGCCCGCGCATCCAAAGATTTCCTTATGCTTTGCATTGAATATCCAAATTTCCCTTATCCGTCATGAAAGCGCAATCTCGGCCTGTCCCCACCACGGCCTTGCCCGATGCCTTGCCCTGTGCTGTCCGAGATGCTGCATTGGTTCGCTGCCTCGCCGCAGTCGCGCCGGCGCCAGCTGGCGCTGCTGCGCGGGCTGGACGACCGGCGCCTGGCCGATCTCGGCATCCGCCGCGGCGAGGCGCTGCGCGGCCGCGCCGATCCTGACCGCCCGAATCCCGACCAAGAGACCATGATGCCCGACCGCCCCCTCGCCTCCCCGATCACCATCCGCGACGCGGCGGAGGCGGACCTGCCGGCCGTCCAGGCGATCTATGCCCGGCACGTGCTGCACGGCTTCGCCAGCTTCGAGGAGGTGCCGCCGGAGACAGCGGAGCTGGCGGCGCGGCGGGCGGCGGTGCTGGCCCAGGGGCTGCCTTACCTGGCGGCGGAGATCGACGGCAGGCTGGTCGGCTACGCCTATGCCGGCGCCTACCGGCCGCGGCCGGCCTATCGCCACACCATCGAGGATTCGGTCTATGTCGCCGATGGCCTGGCCGGCCGCGGCATCGGCCGGGCGCTGCTGGGAGCGCTGATCGAGCGCTGCGAGGCCGGCCCCTGGCGGCAGATGGTGGCGGTGATCGGCGACAGCGGCAATGCCGGCTCGATCGCGCTGCATGAGGCGTTCGGCTTCCGCCGGGCCGGCCTCCTGCAATCGACCGGCTTCAAGCTCGGGCGCTGGGTCGACACCGTGCTGATGCAGCGGGCGCTCGGCCCCGGCGACACCGCCCTGCCCCTGCCCTGGCCGGGCGCGTGATCCGGCGCGGCACGGTCCTCGGCCTCGGCCTGGCGCAGCTGATCAGCTGGGGTACCACCTACTATCTGATCGGCGGCTTCGGCCCGCGGATCATCGCCGAGACCGGCTGGAGCCACACCCTGGTGCATGGCGGCTTCTCCGCCGCGCTGCTGGTGATGGGGCTGTGCTCGGCCTGGGTCGGGCGGCTGATCGACCGGCGCGGCGGCCGCTTCGTGATGACGGCGGGGTCGGTGCTGTCGGCGCTGGGCTGTGCCGGCCTGGCCCTGGCCCGGGACCCGGTCTCGTATTATGCCGCCTGGCTGGTGCTGGGGCTGGCGATGCGCTGCACCCTGTACGACGCCGCCTTCGCCGCGCTGGCGCGGATCGGCGGGGCGGAGGCGCGGCGGCCGATGGCGCAGATCACGCTGCTCGGCGGCTTGGCCTCCACCGCCTTCTGGCCGATCGGCGAGCAGCTGGCTGCTGCCTTCGGCTGGCGCGGCGCGGTCGCGGCCTATGCCGGCTTCGCGCTGCTGACCATCCCGCTGCATCTGGCCCTGCCCCCCGGCCGCAGCGGCGAGCGCGCACGGCCGGCCGCGCCCCGGCTCCCGGCCGAGACCCGGCGGGAGCCTTGGATCGCCGGCGCGCTCTACGCCCTGATCGTGACCTTGACCAACATCCTGAACGCCGGGATGTCGGCGCATATGATCGGCATCCTGGCCGGGTTGGGCCTCGCGGCGCCGGTCGCGGTGTGGATCGCGACGCTGCGCGGCGTCGGCCAGTCCGGCGCCCGGCTGGCCGAGGTGCTGTTCGGCGGCGGGCTGTCGCCGCCGGCGCTGACCCTGGCGGCGGCGGCCGTGCTGCCGGTGTGCTTCGTGGCGGCGCTGTGGAGCGGCCAGATCGCGGCGGCGGCGATCGCCTTCGCCTTCCTGTACGGCGCCGGCAACGGCCTCTTGACCATCACCCGCGGCACGCTGCCCCTGGTGCTGTTCGACCCGGGCCGCTACGGCGCCATCGCCGGCCGGCTGCTGGTGCCGGGCTTCCTGGGCTCGGCCGCGGCGCCGATCGTCTACGCGGCGGTGATCGAAAGGCTGGGCGAGGCCGCGGCGCTGTGGCTCTCCGCCGCGCTGGCGGCAGTCACCCTGGCCGCGGCGGCGGGGCTGTGCGCGGTGGTCCGGACCGGCCGGCCCGCGCCCGCCTCAGGTCCTTAGGCGGAATTGGCCCAGTAGGCCTCGCGGCGGTCGACCACCAGGTCGCCGCGGTCGCTGTGGCCGGCATCCTTGCGGCCGCCCTTGACGTGATCCATGAAGCGGCCGAGGCGCGAGTTGATCAGCACATGCTTGGCCCGCGCGCCGATGCCCTCGGCGATGTCGTAGGAGCGGTGGCCGGCCTGCTCCACCTGGCGGCGGACCACGTCGAACAGGTAGGCGTCGTGGAACTCGTACTCCCGGAACAGCCCGTCCTCGGTGTACAGCCGCTCGAACGCCGCCAGCATCTCCTGCGTCGCCGGGTGGCGCAGGTTGTAGGCGATGAAGCCGCATTCGGTGTAGGTCGGCCGGTGCAGGTGGCCGACGAAGCAGTCCGGCGGAACGAAGCTCTCCAGCTCGTCCCAGCGCGGCGCGGCGAAGAACAGGCTGTCGGCGTCGACCCAGATCAGCACATCGCTGTCGCAGGTCCTGGCGGCATGGAAGATGGCAAAGGCCTTGTGGGCGAAGCGCACCGCATCCCAGCGGAACCCCGCCCCCCAGTTCCGTTCGCCCAGCTTGATCCGGTTCTTGTACGGGTTGCGTGACAGCTTGAAGCGGTAGCGCTGGGTCTGGCCATGCGCCAGCGGGTTGTCGGCGTGGCGACGCTTGAAGGCCATCAGGTCCGGACAGCTCTCGATGAGGTCGCGCACGACGATCCGGTCGCTCGGCACCTCCGGCTGGAAGTTCTCGCGATAGAGGATCAGCGGGATCTCGTCCGGCCAGTGTTGATCGAAGGTCTCGATCATGCGGCGGCCATATTCGGCATAGCCGGCCGCGTGACAGGTCGTGACGACGGAGAATGTCCGCATGAGCTCACTCGGATGACGCACGGGGCGTCACCATCTGGGGATTGCGCTGGCTTTGGGCTCGAAACACACGGGGGCCTGCTGCGTTCCCGAACCTCTTCGGTGCAGACACCATAGCCGGGCGGGAGGGAGACAGGAAATTACCGTTTCGTAACCGGACATTTCCGGAGACCCGCGGATTTGCTGGCCGCGACGGCGCTATGACGCCGTCCCGGGTGGGTTGGTCCTGCGCGCATTTGTCACGATCGAGTCGAGCAGCCCGGGAAACTTGACGTCGAGATCGTCGCGCCGCAGCGAGATGAAGCGCTGCGTGCCGACGATCCGGGTCCAGGTCACCCCGGCCTCGCGCAGCTTGGCGTAGTGGTAGGACAGCGCGGTCTTGGTGGCGCCGTCGCCGAAGCTGCTGCAGGAGACCTCGCCGACCTCGGCCAGCGTGGCGACGATGCCCAGCCGGGTCGGGTCGCTGAGCGCGGCCAGGATGGTCACGAGGTCGAGCTGGTCGCGATCGGGCTGGAACGGTGGGCGCATGCGGCAGGTCTAATCGATCCGCCGCGACGTTTCAATGTTCAACGAATTTTGAACAATCCGCTTGACGGCCGGTCCACGGGACGGGGTATGGTTCAAAAATCATTGAACAATGGAACACGGTCGATGCCCGCCTCCCTGGTCTGGCTCGCGATCGGCGCTTTCGCCATCGGCACCGAAGGCCTGATGATCGCCGGGCTGCTGCCCGCGATCGCCGCGGATTTCCACAGCTCCGTCGCCACCGCCGGGCAGCTGATCACCATCTTCGCCCTCGCCTATGCGGTCGGCTCGCCGATCCTGTCGGCTCTGTGCGGCGGCCTCGACCGGCGCCGCCTCCTGATCGCCGCACTCCTCGCCTTCGCCCTGGCCAACCTGCTGGCGGCGCTGACCCAGAGCCTGTGGCAGCTGGTCGCCGCCCGGGTGCTGCTGGCGCTGAGCGCCGGGCTGTTCATGCCGACCGCCTATGCCGTGGCGGCCTCGCTGGTGCCGCCCGAGCGGCGCGGCCGGGCCATCGCCACCGTGACCAGCGGCATGACCATCGCGACCGCGCTCGGCGTGCCGCTCGGCGCCTGGATCGGCAATCATGCCGACTGGCGCGCCACCTTCGTGATCGTTGCCGTCCTCGGCCTGGCCGGGGTGGCGGGCTTGCGCTTCGGCCTGCCGGCCAAGCTGCCGCTCGGCGCCTCCACCCTGGCCGAACGGCTGGCTGTGGCCCGCCGGCCGGCGGTGCTGCAGGCGCTGATCGTGACCTTCTTCTGGATCGCCGCCGCCTTCGTCCTCTACACCTTCATCGCGCCCTATCTGGAGCACACGGCCGGGATCGGCCCGGACGGGGTCAGCGCCGTGCTGTTCCTGTTCGGCATCGGCTCCGCCATCGGCAACGCTGTCGGCGGCCAGCTGACCGATCGGATCGGCCCGGTGCGGCTGCAGCTCGGCGCCCTGGTCTTCCTGACCCTGGCCCTGGCCGGCCTGGGCGCCGCCACCGCGCTGCCGAGCGGCCAGGCGCTGATCGCCGTGGTGCCACTGATGCTGGTGTGGAGCATCGCCGGCTGGGCCTTCCACCCGGCGCAGACGACGCGGCTGATCCGGCTGGCGCCTGAGGTCGGGATGATCGCGGCGTCGCTGAACGCCTCGGCGCTCTATGCCGGCATCGCCTTCGGCTCGGCGCTCGGGGCGGCGACGCTGGAATGGGGCGGCGTCCCCGCGCTCGGCTGGGTCGGCGCCCTGTCCGCCGCGATCGCCCTCGCCCTGCTGGCGGCGACGGCGCGGCGCCAGGCGACAGCCGCGGCGGCGCGCCAGCCGGCGTGACGCTCAACCTCCGGCCGCCTGCCGCCGGTAGGCCCGCCATTCCTCGCGGGTGATCTCCCACCGCTCGGAGATCAGGCGGCCGGAGACATAGTCCCTTTCCACCGTCGCGATCACCCGCATGCCGCATTTCTCCGAGATCCGGCGCGAGGCCGCGTTCTCGACCGCCTTGGACATGCGCAGCACGGGGAAGCCGAGATCGTCGAACCAGTAATCGGTCACCCGGTCGCTGGCCTCGGTCATCAGCCCCTGCCCGTGCCAGGGCAGGCCGAGCCAGAAGCCGCGATTCTCGTCCACCTCGTCGGCTCTCAGGGAGATGCAACCGATCAGCTCATCCGGGGCGGTCCTGAGGCGCAGCGACCAATGCCAGGCTCCACCCCGTGCCATGCTGGGCAGCAGCACATCGCGCAAATGGACCAAAGCCCCGTCCGGCGGATAGGGCCAGGGAACCCGGGCGTTGAGGTGGCGCACGATCTCCCATTGCGGGAACAGCCGCTGCACCGCCGGGGCGTCGGCGAAATCGAGCGGACGGAGGAGGAGACGGCGGGTCTCGAGGGTGGCGATCGTGGTCGTCATGCCGCGACGATAGCAGATCGGCGGGGCCGATCGTCGCCTCCCAGGAAACAATCCTGTGCCGGATCGGCGGGTTATCCCGCCTCGTCCCGAGGATTACCTTTCAGCCGCAGCACAGGCTGCCAGCCCGAAGGGAATCATCCGATGACGAAGGTCCTGGTCCTCTACTACAGCTCCTACGGCCATATCGAGACCATGGCCACGGCGGTGGCCGAGGGCGTGCGCGAGGCGGGCGGCGAGCCCACCATCAAGCGCGTGCCCGAGCTGGTGCCGGAAGAGACCGCCCGCGCCTCCCACTTCAAGCTCGACCAGGCGGCGCCGATCGCCACGATCGACGAGCTGGCCGACTACGACGCCGTGATCTTCGGCGTGCCGACCCGCTTCGGCATGATGGCGGCGCAGATGCGGAACTTCCTCGACCAGGCCGGCGGCCTGTGGATGAAGGGCTCCCTGATCGGCAAGGTCGGCAGCGTCTTCGCCTCGAGCGCGACCCAGCATGGCGGCCAGGAGGCGACGATCCTGAGCTTCCACACCTTCCTGCTGCACCAGGGCATGGTGGTGGTCGGCCTGCCCTATTCCTTCCAGGGCCAGATGACGCTGGACGAGATCACCGGCGGGTCGCCCTACGGAGCCACCACCATCGCCGGCGGCCAGGGCCAGCGCCAGCCGAGCGCCAACGAGCTCGCCGGCGCCCGCTTCCAGGGCGCGCATGTCACCAAGATCGCCGCGAAGCTGAAGGGCTGATACCGCAGTCTCTACAGGCCGTTTCACCCCCCGTCATCCCGGGCGCGGCGCAGCACGGAGTGGTGCGCCGCAGAACCGGGATCTTCTCCGGATTCCCGCGAGATCCCGTGTCTGCGCAGCAGCGCTTCGCGCCGCAGCGCGCACGGGATGACGGTTCATTGGTTGCTAGGAATCACTATGATGCCGCCGGTCCTGCCCGGCGGCCGATGGAGGATGCGATGGGCCTGCTGATCGAGGGCCGCTGGGCCGACCAGTGGTACGACACCAAATCGACCGGTGGGCGCTTCGTGCGGCAGGACAGCGCCTTCCGCGGCAAGGTCACGGCCGATGGCAGCTCCGGCTTCAGGGCCGAGCCCGGCCGCTACCACCTCTATGTCTGCTACGCCTGCCCCTGGGCGCACCGCACCCTGATCGTGCGGGCGCTGAAGGGGCTGGAGGACGTGATCTCGGTCGACGCGGTCGACCCGTTCATGGGCGCCCAGGGCTGGACCTTCGCCGACATCCGCACCGGCGTGCGCTCGCCGGGCGCCACCGGCGACCGGGTCAACGGCCGCGCGGCGCTGCACGAGATCTACAGCCTGGCCAAGCCCGACTACACCGGCCGGATCACCGTGCCGGTGCTGTGGGACAAGCAGACCGGCACGATCGTGAACAACGAATCGGCCGAGATCATCCGGATGCTGAACTCGGAGTTCGACGAATGGGCCGACCGGTCGGTCGACCTGGCGCCGGCGGCGCTGCTGCCCGAGATCGACGCGATCAACGCCGAGGTCTACGACCGGGTGAACAACGGCGTCTACAAGGCCGGCTTCGCCACCGACCAGGCGGTCTATGAGGAGGCGGTGACCCGGCTGTTCGAGACGCTGGAGCGGCTGGAGGCGCATCTGTCGGCGCATCGCTGGCTGGTCGGCGACCGGCTGACCGAGGCCGACATCCGGCTGTTCACCACGCTGCTGCGCTTCGACCCGGTCTATCACGGCCACTTCAAATGCAACCTGCGGCCGCTGCACGAATACCCGGCGCTGTGGGGCTTCACCCGCGAGATCGCGCGGCTGCCGGGCGTGGCCGCGACGATCGAGATGACGCATATCAAGCGGCACTATTACGAGAGCCACCACAGCATCAACCCGACCGGCATCGTGCCGAAGGGCCCGGTGCTGGACCTGGCGGCCCCGCATGGACGCGAGCGGCTGCCGGAGGCGCGTTGACGTACAAGGTTGGGTTCGCGATGCTAACCCAACCTACGCAGATCTACACCCCCAGCACCGCGGTGCGCAGGATCCGGACCAGCAGCAACAGGGTGGTGAAGGCCAGGGCCTCGTCCCACTGGTTCAGGCGGTCCGGCTGCGGCGGTTCGCGCGCCGCCCAGGCGAACAGACCGGTCCAGACCGCGGACAGGAACATCACCATCTGCAGCAGCGCCAGCATGTCGGCGAGCGAGCGCCTGCCGGGCAGCGCGATCAGCCCGAGCAGCGCCAGCACGGCGCCGAGCCGCAGGCCGAAGCTGGCGATGCGGCGGCGGGACTCCGGGTCGGTGCGCTGCCAGATCGTCCCGGCCGGGGCCGACTGAGCGGCCGCCCGGGAGGTTTCCGTGTCATGCATGATCGTCATCCTTGACCGGCCGCCCCCTGATCCGGGCCGGCCGCGGAATGCGACCCTGCGCTTCCCCGACATCAAGGCTCCATGCGGTTTCCGGCGCCCCGCTTCCGGCGCTCCTGCTCCGCCAGCTTCTCGTACTCCTCGCGGATCTGACCGATCTCCTCCTCGGAATGCTCCTCGAGGTCGAGCAGCGAGTTGCGGGCCGTCTTGGTGGCGCGGATCAGCTCGTCCAGCTTGATCTGCAGCGCGGCGGTGTCGCGGTTCTGGGTGCTTTGGATCAGGAACACCATCAGGAAGGTGACGATCGTCGTGGCGGTGTTCACGGTGAGCTGCCAGGCGTCGGAAAAGCCGGCGAACGGACCGATCGCCGCCCACAAGACCATCGCACCCGCCGCCACGCCGAAGGTGGCTGGGTGGCCGGCGAGCTGCGAGACCCGGGTGGCGAAGCGGGCGAACCAGGGACTGTCCTTCACGGCATCCTCCGGGCAAGGGTGGATACCATGAAAACAGGATGACGGGGCGGATCGTGCCGAGCCGGGGCGGCGGCCGGCTGGGGGATCCAGGCGCGCGAAGGCCTCTTCGGTCCTCCCCAAGCTGTCATGCCCGGGCTTGCCCCGGGCATCCAGGGAATGTCGATGCCGCTCTGGGTGGCCCCTGGATTGCCGGGCCAGGCCCGGCAATGACAATATGGGGGCTGTCCCTTACAGGCTGCCGCCCCTCACTGCCCCTGGTTCAACGCCACCGGCAGCGTGTTCGCTTGCAGCCCGTACTTGGCCAGGATCTGGTCGTAGGTGCCGTCGGCCTGCAGCTTCTCGACCGCCGCCTTGACCGCGTCGCGCAGCTGCGGCTCGGACTTCAGCACCGGGATGCCGACCAGGGATTCGGTGAAGGCGGCGCCGATCGGCACATAGGTGTCCGGCTCCAGCTTCTGGAAATAGGGCAGCGTCTCGTTGCCCTGGGCCGCGGCCTGCAGGCGCTGGGTCTTCAGCTGGGTGCGGGCGTCGGCCGAGCCCTCGGTGCCGACCACGGTGATCGCCGGCTTGCCCTTGGCGACGCAGTTGGCGTCGCTCCACTCGCCGATCTGCTGCGGCCAGTTGGTCGAGCGGCTGGCGCCCACGGTCTTGCCGCACAGGTCGTCGGTCGACTTGATCTGATCGGCCAGGGCCGTGATCGTGTAGAACTGCGCGCCGGACTTCATGTAGTCGACGAAATCGGCGATGTCGCGGCGCGCCGGCGTGTCGCTCATCCCCGCCATCACCATGTCGATGCGGCCGGTCTGCAGCGACGGCAGCATCTGGGCGAAGGCGATCTCCTGGAACTCGGCTTCGACGCCCAGCTGCCTGGCGATCGCCTTGCCGAGCTCGATGTCGACGCCCTGCAGCTCATTGGTCGCCGGGTCCTTGAAGATGATCGGCGGGTAGTTGTTGTTGGTGCCGATGATGATCTTGCCGGCCTGCTTGATCCGGTCGGGCACGGTCTGCGCCGAGGCGGATGTGACGGCGAGCGCAGCAACGGCCGCCGTGGCGGCGAGCAGAGCGAAACGAAGCATAGAGGCCTCTCCTGTTGTTCTGTTGGTTCCGCCGGTCACGACAGGACGGCGGCGATGAAGTCGCGGGTGCGCGCCTCGCGCGGGCTGCCCAGCACCTGCTGCGGCGGCCCCATCTCGACGATCCGGCCGCGGTCCATGAACACGACCCGGCCGGCGACCTCGCGGGCGAAGCCCAGCTCATGCGTCACCACGATCATGGTCATGCCGCTGGCGGCGAGGTCGCGCATCACCGCCAGCACCTCGCCCACCAGCTCGGGGTCGAGGGCCGAGGTCGGCTCGTCGAACAGCATCAGCTTCGGCTTCATCGCCAGGGCACGGGCGATGGCGATGCGCTGCTGCTGGCCGCCGGACAGCTCGGCCGGATAGGCGTCGCGCTTGTCGGCCAGACCGACGCGCTGCAGCAGCGTCATGGCTTCGGCCACCGCCTCGGCCTTCGGCCGCTTCTGCACCGTCACCGGGCCCTCGATGATGTTGGCCAGCACGGTCAGATGCGCGAACAGGTTGAAGCGCTGGAACACCATGCCGCTGGCCAGGCGCTGGCGCGCCACCTCGCGGTCGGTCAGGGCGTAGAGCGCGTCGCCCTCCTGTCGGAAGCCGGCGAGCTCGCCATCGACCCAGACGGCGCCGCCGTCGACGCTCTCCAGCTGGTTGATGCAGCGCAGCAGCGTGCTCTTGCCCGAGCCGGAGGGGCCGATGATGCACAGCACCTCGCCGCGCTCGACCTCCAGCGACACGCCCTGCAGCGCGTGCAGCGACCCGAAATGCTTGTGGATCTCGGCGGCGACCACCATCGGCGGCATGGCTCAGGCCTCCTTCGGTTGGTCGATGACGGCGCGCTTGGCCCGGTTGTCGCCGCGGCCGCGGGCGAAGCGCTTCTCCAGGAAGTGCTGGCCGATGCTGAGCACCGTGACCACCACCAGGTACCAGATCGCGGCGACGATCAGCAGCTCGATCACCCGGGCATTGGCGTAGTAGATGGTCTGGGCGTTGCGCAGCATCTCGGCGTATTGGATGACGCTGGCGACCGAGGTCAGCTTGACCATGCTGATCACCTCGTTGCCGACCGGCGGGATGATCACCCGCATCGCCTGCGGCAGCACGATCCGGCGCAGCGCCACCAGCCGGGTCATGCCGATCGCCTTGGCCGCCTCGGTCTGGCCGAGATCGACCGACAGGATGCCGCCGCGCACCACCTCGGCGGTGTAGGCGCCCTGGTTGATGCCGAGGCCCAGCAGCGTCGCCACGAAGGGCGTGATCAGGTCGACCGTCCGCCCCTCGAGCAGGCCGGGAATGCCGATGGTCGGGAACACCAGCGCCAGGTTGAACCACAGCAGCAGCTGCAGCAGCAGTGGCGTGCCACGGAAGAACCAGATGTAGCCGACCGCCACGGTCTTCAGCACCGGGTTGGGCGACATCACCATGATCGCGAACAGGACGCCGAGGGCGATGCCCAGCGCCATGGCGCAGACCGTCATCAGGATGGTGTTGGCGAGGCCGGACAGGATCGCCGGCGCGGTGAAGAACTGGCCGACCACGGGCCAGGCGATCTGGCCCTCGGCGAAGGCCTTCACGATCGCCGCCAGGGCCAGGAGGATCAGCGCCGCCGCGACCCAGCGGCCATAGTGCCGGCGTGGCACATGGCGCAGATGGGCGATCGAATAGGGCGAGGTGCCCGTCGTGATGTCGGTCATGCGCCCTCTCCGTTCAGCCGCGCGGGCCATCATAGTGAGCGGCCCAGCTGTCCTGCTCGACCAGCAGCTCGCGCAGCCGCGCCAGCTGCTCGCGCACCCGGTCCGGCGCCGTGCCGCCGTGGCCCGACCGGGCGGCCACCGCCGCCTCGGGCGTCAGGCAGGACCGGATCTCCGGCGCCAGCCGCGGGTCGACCGCCGCCAGATCGGCGTCCGCCAGATCCTCCAGCCCGATGCCGCGATCCTCGCAGCGGCGGACCAGGGCGCCGGTGATCTCATGTGCCTCGGAGAAGGGCACGCCGCGCCGGGCCAGCCAGTCCGCCACCTCGGTCGCCAGGGTGAAGCCCTCGACCGACTGGCGCCGCAAAGTCTCGACGTTGACCCGCATCGTCCGCAGCATCCCGGCCATGGCCGGCAGCACGGCGTCGAGCGTGTCGACCGCCTCGAAGGCGGCGCGCTTGTCCTCGGCCAGGTCGCGGTTGTAGGCGAGGGGCAGGCCCTTGAGCGCCGTCAGCATCGCCGTCAGCCCGCCGATCAGCCGGGCCGCCCGGCCGCGCGTCAGCTCGGCGATGTCGGCGTTCTTCTTCTGCGGCATGATCGAGGAGCCGGTGGCGTAGGCATCGTCCAGCTCGACCCAGCGGAACTGGCGCGACGACCACAGGAACACCTCCTCCGCCAGCCGCGACAGATGCACCGACAGCATGGCGGCGACGAACAGGAACTCGGCCACATGGTCGCGGCTGCCGACGGCGTCGATCGAATTCTCGCAGGGGCCGTCATAGCCCAGCTCGGCCGCCGACAGATCGGCGCGCAGGGCGATGGCGGAGCCGGCCAGCGCGGCGGCACCGAGGGGCGACCGCGCACTGCGCCGGTCCCAATCCTGCAGCCGCTCGACGTCGCGGGCGAAGGTCTGGGCATGGGCCAGCAGCTGGTGGGCGAAGGTCACCGGCTGGGCCGGCTGCAGATGGGTGAAGCCCGGCGCCAGCGTCGCCACATGCGCCTCGGCCTGCGTCACCAGCGCCTGCTGCAGAAGCATGACAAGGCCGGCCAGGCGGCGGGAGACGTCGCGGAGATAGAGCTTCAGGTCGTTGGCCGCCTGGTCGTTGCGCGAGCGGCCGGCGCGCAGCTTGCCGCCGAGCGGGCCGAGCCGCTCGGTCAGCACGCGCTCGAGGAAGGTGTGGACGTCCTCGTCGGCCTCGGTCGGGCGCACCGCGCCGGCGGCGGTGTCGCGCGCCAGATCGATCAGCGCAGCAGCGATGGTCTCGCCTTCGGCCCCGCTCAGGATGCCGGCGCGCACCAGCTCGCGCGCATGGGCGGCGGAGGCAGCGAGGTCGTAGGGCGCGAGGCGGAAATGGCTGGGGTCGGAGCGCGACAGGGCCATCAGCTCCGGCGCGGGCGCAGCGCGGAAGCGGGCGCCCCAGAGGCGGGTCGGTTCGGTCATGCTCGGCTCCCTGTTCGGCAGGGATGCTGGCAAGCGGCGGGAACAGTCACAATGGAAATGATTTCCCCGCGATAGTCCGGAATGGAATATCGTGCGCGTCAGTCCGAATGGTCATAGCCGGAGACATGCCGCAGATCCCCCTGCCCTCCACCACCGCGCTGCGGGTTCTGGCCGCGCTGGTCGAGCACGGCTCGGCCTCCGAGGCGGCGAAGAGCGTGCACCTGACCCAGAGCGCGGTCAGCAAGCAGCTGCGCAGCCTGGAGGAGATCGCCGGCATGGCCCTGTTCGCCCGCACCGGCCGCGGCCTGGTGCCGACCGAGGCCGGGCGGATCTATGTCGCCCAGGCGCGGATCGCGCTGGGCGCTTTGGAGACCGCGGCCGGGCGGATCGCGGCCTTGCGCGGGTCGCCCAACGCCATCCGGCTGCACGTCCTGCCGATCCTGGGCGACCGCTGGCTGGTGCCGCGGCTGTCGCTGCTGGCCCAGGCGCGGCCGGAGCTGGAGGTGCAGTTCACCACCCACGGCGACACGATCGAGGAGGCCGACGGCGTGTTCCGCTTCGGCGAGGGCGACTGGCCGGGCCAGCAGGCGGAGTATCTGTTCGGCCGCAACGTCGCGCTGGTCGGGGCGCCGGCGCTGCTGGCGCGGATGGGTGGCATCGCCACGGCCGAGGACGTGCGCCGCTACACCGTGCTGGACCATCGCCACACGCCGCTGCGCTGGAGCGAGTTCGCCGAGGCCCAGGGCTTGGTGGAGTTCACCCCGGCCCATATGGTGCATTTCGGGTTCTACGCGCTGGTGATCCGCGCTGCGATCGGCGGCCAGGGCCTGGCCCTGGTGCCGCGCTGCCTGATCGGCGAGGAATTGCTGACCGGGCGGCTGGTCAATCCGGCCGGGCTGGGTTTCCACAGCCGCCACGGCTACTGGTTCACCGTGCCGGCCGACCGGGCGCCGCGGCCCGGCCTGGTCGCCTTCCGCGACTGGCTGCTGGGCGAGGCCCGGACGCTCGGGCCGGAGATGTAGGATCAAGAGGGATTCGTGCCTGCTTTGAATTCCGTCATGGCGAGCCCCGCAGGGGCGTGGCCATCCAGGGCCGCTCGCACCAGCCCCTGGATGGCCACGTCGGCTTCGCCTCCTCGCCATGACGGTTCTGAATAGCAAGCGCCCAGAACACAATTGGCCTCAAACGCGAAGGGAGAGGAACGTCATGAAGCCCGTCATCGACCGCCAGGCCTGGGCCGAGGATGCCGAGCGCTGGCACGGCGAGATCCAGCTCGGCAAATACGGCGCCAATGTCTCGGTGATCTTCTTCGACCGGGCCGAGCCCGGCGGCGGGCCGAAGCTGCACCGCCACCCCTATCCCGAGACCTTCATCATCCGCGCCGGCCGCGTCCTGTTCACCCTGGGCACCCAGGAGATCCTGGCCGAGGCCGGGCAGATCGTGGTGGTGCCGGCGAACACGCCGCACAAATTCACCAATCCCGGCCCCGGCCCGCTGCAGACCATCGACATCCACGAGAACGGCACCTTCATCACCGAATGGCTCGAATGAGCCGATCGCGCTGGTTGAAGGCCGCGGCGACCGCTAGATCAGGATGATCACCCGAGAGAGTTGGACGACCGGCATGGATGCGCGCGCAAACGGTTTGACGATCAAGGCGCCGGGCCGGCCGCTGACCGGCCGGGTGACCCCGCCGGGATCGAAGTCGATCACCAACCGCGTCCTGCTGCTGGCGGCGCTGGCGCGCGGCACCAGCCGGCTGACCGGCGCGCTGAAGAGCGACGACACCAGGCTGATGGCCGCGGCCCTGCGCGCCATGGGCGTGACGGTCGAGGAGCCGGACGACACGAGCTTCACGGTCACCGGCACCGGCCGGCTGCAGGCCCCGGCCGGGCCGCTGTTCCTGGGCAATGCCGGCACCGCCACGCGCTTCCTGACCGCCGCCGTCACCATGGTCGACGGCACCGTGGTGGTCGATGGCGACGCGCATATGCGCAAGCGGCCGATCGGCCCGCTGGTGCAGGCGCTGCGCTCGCTCGGCATCGACATCACCGACAGCAACGGGTATCCGCCGGTCACGGTGCGCGGCCGCGGCCCCTTCGCCCCCGGCCGGGTCGAGATCGATGGCGGCCTGTCCAGCCAGTACATCTCCGCCCTGCTGATGGCCGCCGCCTGCGGCACCGGGCCGGTCGAGGTGGCGCTGACCGGCAGCGAGATCGGCGCCCGCGGCTATGTCGACCTGACTGTCGCGGCGATGCGGGCCTTCGGCGCCGAGGTCGAGCAGCTCGATGAAGCGACCTGGCGGGTGCAGCCGACCGGCTACCGCGCCGTCGACCATGTGATCGAGCCCGACGCCTCGGCCGCGACCTATCTGTGGGGCGCCGAAGTGCTGACCGGGGGCGCCATCGACCTGGGCGTGCCGGCCTTCACCCAGCCGGACGCCAAGGCGCAGGCGCTGATCGCCCGGTTCCCGCACCTGCCGGCGGTGATCGACGGGTCGCAGATGCAGGATGCGGTGCCGACCCTGGCGGTGCTGGCGGCGTTCAACCAGAATCCGGTGCGCTTCACCGGCATCGCCAATCTCCGGGTCAAGGAATGCGACCGCGTCGCCGCGCTGGCGACCGAGCTGTCGCGCATCCGCCCCGGCCTGGGCCGCGAGGAAGGCGACGACCTGATCGTCGCCTCCGACCCGGCCCTGGCCGGCCAAATGCTGCCGACGCGGATCGAGACCTATGCCGACCACCGCATCGCCATGAGCTTCGCTTTGGCCGGGCTGAAGATCGGCGGCATCACCATCCTCGATCCCGGCTGCGTGGCGAAGACCTATCCCGGCTATTGGGATGCGCTGGCCTCGCTTGGCGTCACTTACGACGAGGTGGCCTGACCGGGCGATCGGTCAATCGCCCGCCGCAGCCTTGCGAACAGCCTTCCGTCGAGCGCGACCAGGCCGAGCGCGATCAGCGCCATGCCCATCCAGGCGCGGCCGGACAGGACCTCGCCCAGCACCAGATGGCCGAGCAGCAGGGCGCTGGGCGGGATCAGCAGCGTCACCAGCACCGTGTTGGTGGCACCGACACGGGCCAGCAGCTTGAAGTAGAGGACATAGGCCAGCGAGGTGCTGAGCAGTGCCAGGCCGACCAGCGACAGCAGCGTCGTCCAGCCCGGCACCGGCAGGGACCAGGGCCGGTCGACCAGGCAGACGATCGGCAGCATCATCAGGCTGGTGGCGCTGACCTGGCCGGTGGCGGTGACCATCGGCGGCAATCCCCGGAAGCGGCGACCGAAGATGCCGGCGAGGGCGTAGGACAAAGCGGCGCCCAGGATCGCGATCTGGGCCGTCACCTCGCCGCCGAGCCCGCCCGGCACCTGCGGGCCGATCAGCACCACCACCCCGGCGAGGCCGAGCAGCACCCCGGCCAGCCGCTTCGGCGTCAGCTTCTCGTCGGCGGTCAGGACATGGGCGACCAGCACGGTGAACAAGGGCGTGGTGGCGTTGAGGATGGCGGCGAGGCCGCTGCCGATCCGGGTCTGGCCCCAGACGATCAGGCAGAACGGGATCAGGTTGTTCAAGAGCCCCATGCCGAAGAAGGCGGCCCAGGTGCCGCGGTCGTGCGGCAGGGCCTGGCCGGCCAGCCACAGCACCGGCAGCAGCGCCGCAGCCGCCAGCCCGACCCGGACGAGGACGATGGTCAGCGGCGGCAGCTCGGCCACAGCCACCTTGGAGAAGAAGAAGGAGCCACCCCAGACCAGCGACAGGGCGATCAGCAGCAGCCAGTCGGCGATTGCCATGGCGGGCGGGGCTGCGGGTTTGGTGGTGCTCATGCCCCCGTTCTCGCCGAGAGACGGAAGGGCCGCCACCCGGTTCTTGCGGTCGAATCCCGCCGTGCGAGACCTCTTTTGAGCGGCGGCCTTTCCCTTTGTCGTCATTCCCGCGAAAGCGGGAATCTCTTGCCGGTCCAAGCGTGACGAGATCCCCGCTTTCGCGGGGATGACGGGTTGGGGAGTTTTGAAAAAGGTCTCGCCGCGCAGGACAGGCCCGAGAAACCGTCGGTCCGCCGGCGCGGCCGGATGGGCTAGCAAGAGACACGGCACCCGCCGCCCGGAGACCCGCCGTGATCGACCCGTTCTGGCTCCTGTTCGCCGCCAAGCTGGCGCTGGCCGCCGGGATCGTGGTCGCCGCATCGCTGCTGGTCGAGCGCAGCGGGCCGGTGCTGGGGGCGATGATCGCGACGCTGCCGATCTCGGTCGGGCCGGCCTATGTCTTCCTGGCGATGGAGCATGATGCCGGATTCATCGCCGGCAGCGCCGTGGCCAGCCTGGCGGTCAACACCGCGACCGCCGTGTTCCTGACGCTCTATTCGCTGCTCGCCCGCTCGCGCGGCCTGGCCGTCAGCCTGCCGCTGGGGCTGCTGGGCTGGGCCGCCACGGTGGCCCTGGTCTCCCGGGTCGACTGGACCCTGGCCGGCGCCGTGGCGCTGAACCTGATCGTCTTCGCCGCCTGCCTGCCGATCGCGCTGCGGCGCCTGGCAGCGACCCCGCCGGTGCGGGCCGCCGGCCGGCGCTGGGACATCCCGGCCCGGGCGGCCGCGGTGACCGGGCTGATCGCCGCGGTGCTGCTGATCGGCCGCGCCCTGGGGCCGGCGGCGGCCGGCTTCGCCGCCCTGGCCCCGGTGGTCACCGGCAGCCTGGCCCTGCTGCTGCATCCGCGCATCGGCGGCCCGGCCACCGCGGCTGTGTTCGCCAACGCCCTGATTGGCATGGTCGGATACATCCCGGCGCTGGCGCTGCTGCACCTGGCCGCCCCGCCGCTCGGCTCCGCCGCGGCGCTGGGCCTGGCCCTGGCCGCCTGCGTGGCATGGAATGCCGGCACGCTGGCGCTGCGCGGCCGCGGCCGCAAGGCCGCGACGGCCCGCCCCTGAAGGGCCGAGAACGGCCGGTCTCCAACGCCTCCGCCGGGACAAATCGACGACCGCAACCTCGGTCAAGTCTTCGATGCGGAAACTTGCAGTTTTCTTTCTGATGATCGAATTTTTCTTTCATGATGCAAGGCCCGGCAACCATGATATAAGATAAGCTTTCAGCCCGATCGTCAGCCGCCGCAGGCTGCATTGGAAATCCAGGATTCTTCACCAAAGTTCCGGAGTTCAAAATGTGGTTTTTCTATAGCTTGTTAAACCCGATCTGAAATTATTGTTGCGGACGAATGACGACCATGGATCAAACCCTCCGACAATTCATTTCTGACCTGGCCGAGCCCACCGTCCCCGATCAGACGGCCGCCACGAGGTTCTCATGATGAACTGGCTCGTCGGCGCCGAGACCTATCTGGACAGCCGTCCGGTTCTCACCGTCGCGCTGATCGCGGCCGTGGTCCTTCTGGCCTTGATCGCCTGGATGCTGGGCCCGGTGCTGCTGACGGCGCGGCACAGATACGAAACCCGCAAGGAGCGGATCGAGGATTCGGACCGGTACCGCCGCAACATCGGGCAGCTGCTGATCGTCCCGATCCTGGTCGTCGCCGCGCTCTACACCCTCGATCAGGTGGCCCGGGCCGCGCGCGAGAGCGCCGCGAAGAGCCGCCAGGAGCAGTACAGCAACGGCTTCGAGGCCCTGGCGAGCTTCAACATCTCCACAAGGCTGATCGGAGTCCATGCGCTGGCCCAGCTGATGGGCGGCCCTCGCCCGGACGAGCTGTGCCCCGACGGCAACCAGCGTCCCCTGTCCGCCGGCGGAGCCGCGGCCGACGCGGCCTCCCCTGCCCGCTCGGCCCAGGACCAGCTGTACCGGGTGGCGCTGGACGCCATCGCCGCCCATGCCGTCGTCTCCTCCCATCTCGCGCCGACGGCGTCCGATGCGGATGCGGGCCGCAGGGCGCGGGAGGAGGCCTCGCAGGAGGCGACGATCGGCGCGGACACCCAGGCCGCGCTGTCCGTCATCGCCCGGCGCAAATGCGAGTCCTACACGCAGGAGGTGCCCCTCAACCTGTCGGACGGGTATTTCCGCGGCGCATCGATGGCCTATGCCCAGCTGATCCGGTCCGACCTGCGGGGGTCGGACCTCTCGGCCTCGGAACTGTATCTGGCGAACTTCTACCAGGCGAGCCTGGACAAGGTCGATTTCGGCGGCTCGAACCTGACGCGGGCGAGCTTCGCCAACGCCTCGCTCACGGGCGCCGATTTCGCACCCGACGAGAACCTCGCCTCCCCCAACCTGCCCCGGCGGCCGTATCTGCGGACGCAGCTGGGCCGGGCCCAGATCGTCACCGCCAACGCCCAGGGGGCCGATTTCTGGTGCGCGATGCTGAACGACGCCCGGCTCGACGATTCGCAGCTCGGCGGGGCGGATTTCCGGCATGCCACCCTGAGCCGGGCCACGTTGCTGGGCGCCAACGGAGCGGGCGCCAGGTTCAACGCCGCCTGCGGCCCGAGGGCCAACTTCTCGATCCCCGGCTCCGGCCACGGCGAGGCGCGCCGATCCGATTTTTCCGGGGCCGATTTCTCGGACGGCTTCTTCCGGTCGGCCCGGTTCGACCGGATCGATCTGCGAGGCGCGATCTTCGTCCGCGCCGACCTGACCGGCGCGACCTTCGAGAACAGCGATTTGACCAATGCGGATTTCCGCGGCGCCAACCTGACCGATGTGAAGTTCGATGGCGCCAACCTGACCGGCGTCAGGATGGGCGGCGCCCTGATCTGCGATGTCAGCGGATTGCCGGACACCGTCGCGCCGCCGAATTGCGGGGCAAAGGTCCTGCCGGTCGAGGCGGGCCGGTACGGAGATGCCTGTTTCCAGGAGGCAGAGGCCGGCATCGCCCTGGACCAGCAATGCCCCTATGAGAGGACCGCCGGGACGGCCGAGCCGCAGCCTCTGAACTGAAAGGCGTCAGCCCGCCAGCGGCCACTCGAACTCCGTGCGGATGGCGAATTCGCGCCAGCCGGCCCGGCGGAAGGCATTGGCCATCGGCGTGTTGCGGGTGTCGGCATCGGCCTTGACCGGCCAGCGGCCGAGGCGCGCCAGCGTCGCCGTGCCGCGCGCCAGCAGCGCATGGATATGGCCCCGCCCCCGCCGCTCCGGCACCACGCCGACATAGCCGATCGTCGCCATGCTGGGCGCCAGCGCCGGCATCACCAGCCCGACCAGCGACCCGTCGGGATCATAGGCCAGCTCCCACCAGCCCGGCTCGTGCTGCAGCCCCTGCGCATCGGCGAAGATGTCCTCGTCGCCGATGCGACGGTCGAGCGTGCCCTGCGTGACCCGCTCGGTCGCGGCGCGGAACGCCGCCTCGCCGACCTCGGCCATCGAGCGGAACACCAAGCTGCCCGCCGGCGGCGGGACGGGCGTGGCGGGGTCGAGCTCGAAGCGGACCGTCTCGCGGCGGATCTCGAAGCCGTTGGCGGCCATCAGCGCGCGGCGCCGCTCCGGCTCGGCCTGCCATTGCGGTGCCTGAACCGGCGTGTCGAGCACATGGCCCAGCGCAGGGGCGCCGAGCGCCCGCGCCCGATCCGCCACCCGCCGCAGCATGGAAGCGCCGAACGCCTCGGCCTCCGGCGCCAGCCAGGGCAGGTCGAACAGGACGATGTCGCTGGGGATCGTCGCCCCCGGCAGGGACCAGAAGGCGATGCGGGCGATGGGAGCCCCATTCCATTCCGCCAGGAAACACCAGTCCCGGCGCATCGCGCCCTTGGCCAGCAGGTCGTCGACGTAGCGACGCACCGCCTCGGCATGGGTCGGGTCGGTGGCGGTGGCGGCAAAGGTGGCGAGCTCGGAGTCGGCGATCGGGCGCAGACGGATGTCGGTGGTCACTTCGAGATCAGCCTCCGGCTGTGATCAGGACCGACTCAGCCGACCGCGTCGCCGGGCCGTGATGCACGGCCTCGATGTTGTTGCCGTCGGGGTCGAGCGCAAAGGCGCCGTAATAGCCGGGATGGTAGTGCCGCTCGCCCGGCCCGCCATTGTCGCGGCCGCCGGCCGCCAGCGCCGCGGCGTGGAAGCGGTGGACGGTGTCGCGATCCGCCGCCTGGAAGGCCAGATGGACATGGCTGACGGCGTCGCCCGGGCTGACGAACAGCTCGTCCGAGGCGAAGAAATCCGGGCCTTCAAAGGTGATGCTGCGGCCGACCGAGGCCAGCACCGCGGCATAGAAGCGCTTGCTCGCCGCCAGGTCGCGCACCACCAGATGGACGTGGTCGATCAGGCGGCCCTGATGGAACTGCATGGCGATCTCCCTTTCGTTCGGATGGCGCCTTCTAGCGCATCCCCTGGGTGTCGATCACCTCGAAATGCTCGACCTCCGGGTCGAAGCGGGTCAGGAAGTCCCGGTCGCGCGGATAGTAGCGGGCGCGGCCGTACTCCTCGCCGGCGAAGGCCTTGATCGCCTCCACCGACTCCCAGAGCGTCAGGGTCACGAACTCCACCTCCTCGCCCTTGTCCTGGCACAGCAGCCAGACGCCGCGATTGCCCGGCGTCTTGGCGTAGTCGCCGAGGCCGGTCTCCTGCAGATAGGCGACATAGGCGTCCTTCTTCGCCTTCGGCACAGGGCCGCGCCACATCCGTGCGATCATGTCGAGCTCTCCTTGCTGAGATCGAGGCGGACGATCGGGCGGGTCGGGCTGCGCCGCGCCACCTCGCGGAAGCCGAGGTCGAGGAAGGGCCGCAGCACGCCGGTGTAGATCTCGCCCGATCCCAGCGGCCGCGCGGCATCGATCGGATAGGCCTCGAGCACCGGGGCGCCGCGCGACCGGGCCAGCCGCGCCGCTGCCGCGACCAGCGGGCGCAAGAGGCCGGTGCGGCGATGCGCCTTGGTGGTCACGAAGCAGGTGATCGACCAGACCGGCACATCGTCGACCGGGGCCAGGTTGCGCGACCGGGCCAGACGCGGCTGCTCGGCCCGCGGGGCGACGCCGCACCAGGCGACCGGAGCTCCGTCGCGATAGCCGACCAGCCCCAGCGTCTCGCCGGCTTCGACCAGCTCGCGGAAGAGGGCGTGGTTGCTGCCGTCGCGGGTACCGGCCTTGTAGTCCGGCCGCGGCCGGCGCCAGAAGGCGCACCAGCAGCGGCCGGCATCGGCGCAGCCGGCGAAGACGGTCTCGACATCGCCGAGCCGCTCCGGCGCCACCGGCCTGCATTCGAGCGCTGCGCCGCGATCCCCTGTCGGCATATTCTAACCTCTGAACCGGTTGACCCGACGATGCCGGGCTTGCCCCGGCCGAGTCAACCGATAGGATGGTGAGGCGATGCAGACCCAGGCCCCCTCCTACGCGGTGCGGCCGCCGAAGCGGATCGGCGGCTCGCTCAGCCTCGACTTCGTCAACACCGAGGCGTGGCGCGGCGACGTTCCGCAGCGCGGCGAGCGGCTGACGAGCTATGGCGAGCTGGCCCTCTGGGCCGGCCATCTCGGCATCGTCGACCGGGCCGGCGCCAGGCTGCTGGCGCAGGAGGCGGCACTGCGCCCCGAGGCCGCCGCCGCGGTGCTGGCCACGGCGCTGCGCCTGCGCGGAGCCCTGGGCCGGATCCTGACCGCGCCGGCCGCGGCCGCGTCGGAGGATCTCGCGGTGCTCAACGCCGTGCTGGCGCGGGCCCCGACCCGGACCGGCCTGGCGCCGGCGAAAGGCGGCTTCGCCTGGACCATGACCGATACCGACCCGCTGGAGCAGCCGCTGTGGCCGGTGGTGTGGGACGCGGCCGAGCTGCTGGTCTCCGGCCGCGCCGAGCGGGTCGGCAGCTGCTCCGACCCCGACTGCGCCTGGGTGTTCCTCGACACCTCGCGCAACCGCAGCCGGCGCTGGTGCTCGATGGCCGATTGCGGCAACCGGCACAAGGCGCGCCGGCATTACGAGCGCAGCCGCGCCTCCTAGCCGATCGAGGCCCGCAGGATCTTGCCCTGGGCGTCGACCTCGACGGTCAGGCGGTCGGCGCGGTAGTCCATGGTCACCGCCTCGCCCGGACGGACGGTGCGCAGCATCAGGCCCTTCAGCTTGTCGAGCTCGGCCTGGGACACGGGCGCCTCCGGCTCGGCGGCGCCCGGCGCGGCGGCCTGGCTGCGGGCGCAGGCGGCGGCGAGGCCGCCGGCGGCACCGGCCACGGCGAGGCCGAGGAGATGGCGGCGGGAGGATTCGGTGCTCATGGCGTGCTCCATGCATGTCGGCCGAGGGCGGCTAGCCCCCTGATCGTCGACAAAAAAGGCGACGTCGTGACGCGGTTTACCTTCCGGCAGGGGGAAGCTTCAGGCTGTGATCGACGCCGCCAAGTCGAGGATTCGATCGTGATCACCCGCCGCAGCCTCCTGTCCGGTGCCGCCGCCAGTCTCGCGCTGGCCGGCGCCCTGCCCCGGATCGCCTGCGCCTCCCACTCGGGCGAGCTGACCATCGCCACCCGCAGCCTCGACGTCGCCGGGCGGCCGGCCACCGTGTTCGGCATCATCCGGCCGGATGGCGGCCTGGGCCTGCGCGCCGTCGCCGGCGAGGATTTCCGGGTGCGGCTGACCAATGCGCTGCAGGAGCCGTCGCTGGTGCATTGGCATGGGTTGACCCCGCCCTGGCGCCAGGACGGCGTGCCGGGCGTGACCCAGGACCCGCTGCCGGCGGGTGCCGGCTTCGACTACGACTTCCCGCTGGCCCGGCCGGGCACCAACTGGATGCACTCCCATCTCGGGTTGCAGGAGCAGGGGCTGCTGGCGGCACCGCTGATCGTCGCCGACCCGGCCGAGGCCGGGCTGGACGAGCAGGAGGTGGTGCTGATGCTGCATGATTTCAGCTTCCGCGACCCGGCCGAGATCATGGCCGGGCTGCGCGGCGGCCAGAGCATGGCCGGGATGGACCACAGCGGCCACGCCATGGGGGCGATGCAGCCCATGCCGGGGATGCAGCACAGCATGCCGGGCATGGCGACGCCGGGCATGGGCGGCATGGCGATGGACCTGAACGACGTCGAATACGACGCCTATCTGGCCAATGACCGCACCTTGGCCGACCCCGAGGTGGTGCGGGTCGAGCGCGGCGGCCGGGTGCGGCTGCGCATCATCAACGGCGCGGCGGCGACCAACTTCCACATCGATCTCGGCGCGGCCGAGGGCACGCTGATCGCCGTCGACGGCATGCCGGTGGCGCCGGTGACGGGCCGGCGCTTCCCGATCGCCATCGCCCAGCGGCTGGACATCCGCCTGACCGTGCCGGCCGGCGGGGCGCTGCCGGTGCTGGCGCTGCGCGAGGGCGACCGGCAGCGCACCGGCCTGGTGCTGGCCGCCCCCGGCGCCACGATCGCCCGCATCGCCGATCTCGGCGAGGACAAGTCGGCGCCGCTGGACCTGGCCCTGGAGGCGCGGTTGACGGCGACGGAGCCGCTGGCCGCACGCGCGGTGGACCGGACCATCCCGGTGGTGCTGGCCGGCGATATGGCGGGCTATGTCTGGACCCTGAACGGCAAGGTGCACGGCCAGGACACGCCGCTGGCGGTGCGGCGCGGCGAGCGGGTGGCGATCGCGATGACCAACCCGTCGATGATGGCCCATCCGATGCATCTGCACGGCCATCATTTCCAGGTGGTGGCGATCGACGGCCGGCCCCCCCTGTCCGGCGCCCGGCGCGACACGGTGCTGGTGCCGCCGGGGAAGACCGTGACCGTCGCCTTCGACGCCGACAACCCCGGCCGCTGGTCCTTCCACTGCCACCACCTCTATCACATGGAGAGCGGCATGATGACGACGGTGGAGTATGAGGGCGTCTAGGCGCCCTCCGCCGCCGCCACCTCGGCCTGCAGCCACTGGCGGAATAGGCGGATCTTGCGCAGCCGCCCCTGCCCCGGCGCGTGCAGCAGGTAATAGGCGCTGGCAGGCCGCATGGTGTGGCCGAGCGGCTGGACCAGTCGGCCGGCGGCCATATCGGCGCGGGCCAGAAACAGGGGCAGCAGCGCCAGCCCCATGCCGGCCGCCGCCGCCTCGGCCAGCATGAAGAAATGCTCGAAGCCGGGGAAGCCGGAGACGTCGGGCGCGCCCAGGCCGAGCGAGGCGAAATAGTCCGCCCAGGCCGTGGGCCGGGTGGTGTGCACCAGCAGGCGGTGGTCGCGCAGATCGGCCGGCGCCGCGATCGGGCGCCGGCGCAGCAGCTCGGGCGCGCAGAACACGCCGACCGTCTCGTTCATCAGCAGCGTCGCCTCCGCCCCCAGCCAGCCGCCGGTGCCGTTGCGCAGCGCCAGGTCGACCGGGTCGACGCCGAAATCGATGACGTCTTCCGAGGCCGAGAGGTCGACCTGGATCTCCGGGTGGCGCTCGTGGAACCGCGGCAGCCGCGGCACCAGCCAGCGCAGGGCGAAGGTCGGCAGCACGCTGAGCGACAGGATGCCCTCGCGCTCCGGCCGCCGCAGGACGCGGGTGGCGGCGGCGATCTGGGCCAGGGCGTCGGCGATCCGGGCGTGGTAGGCGGCGCCGGCCGGCGTCAGCTCGATGCCGCGGCCGACCCGTCGGAACAGCGGCGTGCCGAGCTCGACCTCCAGCGCCTGCACGGCGCGGCTGACCGCGCCCTGGGTCACGCCCAGCGCCTCGGCCGCCGCGGTCAGGTTCAGGTGCCGCCCCGCCGCGGCGAAGCTGCGGACGCCGTTCAGCGACGGCAGCCGCTCCGCCGTTGGCGGGCGAGATCCATGATCTGAGCTCATTGATCCGAGCCTCTTTCTCGATTGTCCGGCCATGACTCTCCGCTTAGATCCTGTCGCGGCGCAAGAGGCGCCGGATGATGTCCGGCAAGGATCCATGAGAATGCTGTCTCCCTTTCATATCGCCTTCCCGGTGCGCGACCTGGCCGCCGCCCGCCATTTCTACGGCGACGTTCTCGGCTGCCCCGAGGGCCGAAGCTCCGATAGCTGGATCGATTTCGACCTGTACGGCCACCAGATCGTCGCCCATCTGAAGCCCGCCGGGGAGGACACGACACACCACAACCCGGTCGACGGCCATGACGTGCCGGTGCCGCATTTCGGGGTGGTGCTGGAGATGGCGGACTGGGAGGCTTTGGCCGAGCGGCTGAAGGCGGCGGGCACGCGCTTCGTGATCGAGCCCTATGTCCGCTTCAAGGGCCAGGTCGGCGAGCAGGCGACGATGTTCTTCCTCGACCCCTCCGGCAACGCGCTGGAGTTCAAGGCCTTCGCCGATCGGGGCCAGCTCTTCGCCAAGTAGGTCCCGGCCCTGTCGAATGGCTAGGCGGGAGATGGCGGAAGGCCGGCCTCGGCGAGGAGGCGGATCACCTCATCGTCCGTCGTCTGGCTGAAATCGTCGTAGAACCGCCCGACGGCGCCGAAGAAGTAAGGGGCGGACAGGCAGACCACGTCATCCGCCAGCCCGGACAACGTCTTCAGCACGTCCGACGGCGCCACCGGCACGGCGAGCACCAGCAGGGCCGGCTGCGCCGCCGCCAGGGCCTGCAGGGCCGCGGTGACGGTGCCGCCGGTGGCGATGCCGTCATCGACCAGGATGACGGCGCGCCCGGCGACGGAAGGGGCGTGGCGGTCGCCGCGATACAGACGCCGGCGGCGCTCGATTTCCACCAGCTGCCGCTCCGTCTCCGCCTCCACATATCCGGGGCTCGGCATCACCTCGCGCATCACCTCATCGTTCAGCACCACATGCGGCTCGGCGCCGTCGATCACCGCGCCGATGCCGAGCTCGGGCGCGCCGGGCGCCCCGATCTTGCGCACCAGCAGGACGTCGAGCGGCGCCGCCAGCGCCCGCGCCACCTCGAAGGCAACCGGCACCCCGCCGCGCGGCAGCGCCAGGACGATGGGCCGAAGGTCGCGGTACCGCGCCAGCACGGCGGCGAGCCGCCGCCCGGCCTCCCTCCTGTCCCGGAACCGGACCCGTGACATGATCACCGGCTCCGCTCAGATGCTGTCGGACCGGCCATCGCCGTCTCCGTTCGGTCCGCCGGCCCTCTGTCAGGGCCAGAACCGGATCAGCACGATAATGAGCGCCAGGACGACCAGCCCGGCAAGGAAGATCAAGCGCCGGACCAAGCTGCGCAGAATGATGTCGCGCTGGCGCCGCCCCCGCCGGAAGGCCGGCGGCTGCCGAGAATCCGGGTCCGGCATGTGCCCCTCGCTCGCTCTGCTGGGCAACAGGGGGCGGCGCCGGATTGTTCCGACGGCGAGGCGGTCAGCCCTCGACCAGCCCCTCGGCCCGCCATCGTGCGAGATAGGCGTCGATGATGGCGTCCAGCCGGGCCTTGCCGAAGCTGTCGTCATGGCCGGCATGGACCACCGACACCGGTAGCGACCGCAGCAGGGCGAAGGAGCGGACATAGTCGCCGATATCCATGCCGGGGCCGCGATACAGCAGCGGACCGTCATAGATCACGTCACCGGCGAACAGCATGCCGGTGGCGTCCTCGAACAGGGCGATGCTGCCGGGCGAATGGCCGGGCACGTGCAGCACCCGGAACTGCCGGTCGCCGAGATCGACCACCTCCCCCGCCTCGATTCGCCGGGTCGGCTCGGCGCCCCGCAGGGCGTAGCCGCGCAGATCGTAGTCGGCACGCGGCACGGCGGTGACCAGGGCCGGCCCGAGCGGCGGGTAGCCCGCATCCAGGAAGCGCTGCCGCGCCTCGGCCGGGATCTGGTCGGAAATCAGCGTGCCGGGCCGCGGCCGGGCGAGCGACTCGGCTTCCAGCGGATGCACCCAGCGCTGCTCGAACTCGTGGATCGCGCCGATATGGTCGGCATGGGTGTGGGTGGCCAGCGCGATCGTCTCGTGGTCCTCGAACAACTCGGGAAAGGCCGGCCGCAGCGGCGCCACGCCGAGGCCGCCATCGACCAGCAGGTCGCGGTCGCGGCCGCGCAGATGCCAGATATTGGCGCGCATCAGCACGTCGGTGTGCGGCTCGTCGATCAGCGTCAGCCCACCGCCGAGGTCGCGCTTGCGGAACCATTCGGCGGCCACGGGGAATCCGGTCATGGAGCTTCTTTCAGGAGATCGGGCCGGAGGCCGGCGGGTCGAGCAGCGGCGCCACCACGGCGCGGGTCTCGGCGCTGCGCAGCACCGGCACGATCTCGAAGCTGACCCCGGTGCCGCGCCAATGCAGGATCCATTGCTGCAGCAAGGCGAGGTCGTCGCATTCCATCAGCTGGAAGCAGCGGTCGCAGTTCGACTCGACCCAGCTGTCGACATAGGTCAGCCCCTCGGGCAAGCCGCGCCCGGCGTCGCGCAGATGGCGATAGGCCGCCACCGGGTCGCGGTTGGCGAAGCGCTCGATGATCATGAACAGCACAGCCTGGCCTCCCCGCCGTTGTCCGGCGCTCGCGGATTCAGTCCGTGCCTTCCCAATAATCCATCACCGCCGACTTGCGATAGCCCTCGCCGGTCAGCCGCACGCTGACCCGCATGGCGGCCTCCCTGGTTTGTTCGGAGAGGCCAGTCTAGTGCCGGGTGCCCGCCGGCGGCGAGCCGGCCGCCAGGAATGCGGCGCGGGCGGCCGCAAGGCGCCGGGCCCGCTCGGCCTCGAGCCTCTGGCGCCGCCGCCGGTACTGGAGCTGCAGCTCATGGGCCTGGCCGATGGCGCCGAGGATCTCCTCGTTCAGCTGCATGAAGCGGTCGAAGGTCTCCAGCAGCCTGTCGGGATCCTTCGACAGCGTCTCCGCTTCCGCCATGTGGCGTTCGGCCAGCGCCTGGAGCGACCGGATTCTCCGGCCGAGCCGAACCAGCTCGGGGTCCGATTCGATGACGAGGTCAGCAAGGGGCGGCTTGGCTTTGCTCATGGAACATATCATGAACGAAGGCCGCCTTGCCGTCAAGCCCGGCCTGTGACCCTATCCCGCCGTCGCCACCCGCCGCGCCGGCCACAGCCGCCAGCCGAGGGTCACCGCCAGGCTGGAAAGCGCGATCAGCCCCATCCCGGCCGCCTGGCCCAGCCCGAGCTGATGGCTGTAGACCAGCCAGTCGCTGAGGATCGCCGAAGCCGGGTAGACGAAGGCCAGCACGGCGATCACCGGCGTCGGCAGCTTCGGATAGGCGGCGTACATCAGGACATAGACGAGGCCGGTGTGGACGATGCCGAGCCCGGCCAGCCAGCCCCAGGGGCCGGGCGTCGCCGGCAGGTCCGCGACGCCGACGAAGGGCGCCAGCAGCACGATGCCGGTGGTGGCGTGGATCATCGCGGTCAGGTGCGGCCGCACCCCACGCAGCGCCTTGGTCGACAAGACCGTGCCGGTGTAGAGCAGCGAGGCCAGCACGGCCAGGCCGGCGCCGAGCAACTGCCCCGGCTCCGTCCCTCCGAAGCCGATGCCGGTGGCCAGGGCCAGCCCGGCGAAGGCGATCGCGATCCAGCCCAGCTTCTGGCCGCTGATCCGTTCGCCGAACAGTACCGCCCCAGCCAGCACTACCCAGAAGGGCTGGACGTGGTAGACGATGGTGGCGAAGGCGATCGAGCTGTGGCGGATCGCGGCGAAGAACGCGACCCAGTTCAGCACGATGCAGATGCCGCCGAACAGGATCAGCGCCCATTGCCGCGGCGCCAGGCGCAGGCCGCCCAGCCAGCCGCGGGCGGCGCAGAACGCCAACAGCGCCAGTGCGCCGAAGACGCAGCGGAAGAACACCGCGTTGATCGGCCCCTGCCCCGATTCCTCCATGAACACGCCGACGGTGCCGACCACCGCCATGCCCAGAGCGAGCTGCAGGATCCCCGTCCGCCGCTCCGCCGCCGCCTCGACACCGCCCATGGTCGCCTCCTGAATTCGGTGGAGGAAAGCTGGGCCTGCGGCGGACTTCAATCAAACGAATAGATTTGAAGCAGTCCATCAATTTGACTTATGCTGATGGCATGGACAGACGCCTCGATCTCGACGTGCTGCGCACCCTGGTGGCGATCGCCGAGGGCGGCAGCTTCAGCCTGGCCGCGTCGCGGGTCGGGCGCACCCAGTCGGCCGTCAGCATGCAGGTGCGGCGGCTGGAGGAGGCGGTCGGCAAGCGGCTGTTCGACCGCAGCAGCCGGCAGGTCCGGCTGACCCCGGCCGGCGAGAGCCTGCTGGGCCACGCCAGGCGCATGCTGCGGCTGGAGGAGGAGGCCTGGGCGGCGCTGGTCGAGCCCGACCTGCGCGGCCGGGTCCAGCTCGGCATACCAGACGACTACGCCTATTCGCTGCTGCCGCCGATCCTGTCGCGCTTCGCCGCCAGCCACCCCCAGGTCGAGGTCGAGCTGATCTGCGAGCAGACCACCTTCCTGGACCGGCGCCTCGCCGCCGGCGAGATCGACCTGGCGGTGGTCACCCGCGGACCGGGCCGCGACGGCGAGCTGCTGCGGCGCGAGCCGCTGGTCTGGTTCGGGTCGCCGGACCACGATCCGCAGCGGGAAGAGCCGCTGCCGGTGGCACTGTACGAACCCGGCTGCGTCGCCCGCGACGTCACGCTGCAGGCGCTGGCGGCAACGCAGCGCCCCCACCGCATCGCCTATTCCAGCCCCAGCCTGATCGGTCTGCTGGCCGTGGTCCGCGCCGGGCTGGCCGTCGCGGTGGTGATCGAGTGCAGCCTGCCGCAAGGGATGCGGGTGCTGGGCGAGCGCGACGGGCTGCCGCCCCTGCCGGCGCTGGAGGTCGCGCTGGCCTGGGGCGCCCGGCCGCGGACGCCTGCCGTGGTCCGGCTGGCGGAGCAGATCCATGGCGCCATCGGCCGGCCCGAAGCCATCGCGGCCTGAGAGCCGGCCACTACATCGATTTCATGTTGCGAAGCGAAGCGATTCGGGACTCCCCTGATGGGAAGCCAGTCCCGTGGCGGGCTCAAGGCACGATTGTCCCCGTTGCGGGTTGATGGTGCAAGCCGCGGGCTCGCTGCGCTGACCGAGGGGGATCGGATGCGTCGTTTCACCGGACTGATCGTGGTCGTCGTCCTGGTCGTGCTGGTCGCGATCTGGGGCGGCAGCGCCTACAACCGCTTCCTGGCCGGTGACGAGAACGTCAAGGCCGCCTGGTCCGAGGTGCTGAACCAGTACCAGCGCCGGGCCGACCTGGTGCCCAACCTGGTCAAGACCGTGCAGGGCTACGCCAACCAGGAGAAGGACGTGCTGACCCAGGTGACCGAGGCCCGGGCCAAGGTGGGCAGCATCCAGGTGACGCCGGAGACGCTGAACGACCCGGCGGCGCTGCAGAAGTTCCAGGCGGCGCAAGGCGAGCTGTCCTCGGCCCTGTCGCGGCTGCTGGTGGTGACTGAGAACTACCCGCAGCTGAAATCCGACGCCCTGTTCCAGGACCTGATGACCCAGCTGGAGGGCACCGAGAACCGGATCGCCACGGCGCGCAACCGCTCGATCCAGGCGGTGCAGGACTACAATGTCAGCGTCCGCCGCTTCCCCGGCACCCTGATCGCCGGCGTGCTCGGCTTCAGCGCCAAGCCGAATTTCAGCGTCGAGAACGAGGCCGCGATCTCGACCGCGCCCAAGGTCGATTTCGGCACCTCCCCGGCGCCTAAGCCCTGAGCATGGCCGCGACGCTGCGCCGGCTGGCCCTGGCGGGCTGGCTGCTGATCCTGGCCGCCGCCGCGGCGGCGGCGCAGCAGCCGGTCGCGGTGCCGCAGCTGAGCGACCGCGTGACCGACCTGACCGGCACCTTGTCCGCCGCCGAGCGGCAGGCGCTGGAGGGCAAGCTGGCCGAGGTGCAGCGGCGCAAGGGCGCGCAGATCGCCATCCTGATCGTGCCGACCACCGGCGCCGACACCATCGAGCAATATGCCAGGCGGGTGTTCGACCAATGGCGGCTGGGCCGCCAGGGCGTCGATGATGGCGTGCTGGTGCTGGTCGCCAAGAGCGACCGCACCGTGCGGATCGAGCCCGGCTACGGCCTGGAGGGCGCGATTCCGGACATCACCGCCGGCCGCATCGTCCGCGAGCAGATCACACCGGCATTCCGCCAGGGCGACTTCGCCGGGGGCCTGGGCGCGGCAGTCGACAGCCTGATCCGGCTGATCGACGGCGAGGCCCTGCCGCCACCGCCGCCGGAGAGCCGGGACGGGGCACCGCAGGACGTCTTCCAGATCGTCATCCTGGCGATCCTGATCGGCGCCGCGGTCCGCGCCGCGCTGCGCGGCATCGGGCTGCCGATGCCGCTGCCGGCCGGCGGCAGCGCGCTGGTCGCCGGCGGCCTCGGCTGGGGCCTGTCCGGCATGATCTTCTTCGGGGCGTTCTGCGCCATCGGCGCGGTGATTCTCGGCGGCATAGGCGGCAGCTTCGGCGGCCCAGGCGGCGGCTACAGCACCCGCCGCGGCTCGGGGGGCTTCGGTGGCGGCTTTGGCGGAGGAGGATTCGGCGGCGGATCGGGAGGCGGCTCGGGCGGCAGCTCCGGCGGTGGCGGGTTCAGCGGCGGCGGCGGATCGAGCGGAGGCGGCGGTGCATCCGGGAGTTGGTAAGACGCTGCGGCGGCTGCGCCCCGTCGCCGAATGGCATGGCCAGCGCCTGCTGCGTCGGCATTTCGGGCCGGCGGTGATGGCCCGGCTGCACCAGGCGATCCGCGGCGCCGAGCGCCGACACCTGGGCGAGATCGTGGTCGCGGTCGAGGCCGCGGCCCCGCCGCATCTGCGCGACAGCCGCCTTCGGGCACTGGAGGTGTTTGGCCGGCTGCGGGTCTGGGACACGGCGCAGGCGACCGGCGTGCTGCTGTACCTGCTGCTGGCCGATCACAAGATCGAAATCGTTGCCGACCGCGGCGTCACCGCCCGGGTCGACGACGCGGTGTGGCCGCGGATCTGCGCCGCGCTGCGCGACCAGTTCCAGGCCGGGCGGTACGAGGAGGGCGTGCTGGAGGCGCTGGCCGCGATCGATGCCGAGCTGCTGCGAACCTGGCCAGCATCGCCCGGCGAAGCCAACGCCGAGGAGTTGCCGGACGGGCCTGTTATCCTGTGAAGGGTTACAGGATCGTGCAACGGCGCTTGTGAAAGCCGCACCGCCTATGATACGCCCGGCCTATTGATTCCGGGAGCAGCGACGCGTGACGGCGATCCAGTCGGACCGGCCGACGGTCCTTATCCTCAACGGCCCCAATCTCAACATGCTGGGCGTGCGCCAGCCCGAGATCTATGGCCGCGACACGCTCGCCGACATCGAGCAGGCTTGCGCCGACGAGGCCGAGCAGATCGAGCTCGAGATCGACTTCCGGCAGTCGAACCACGAGGGCGAGCTGGTCACCTGGATCCAGGAGGCCCGCACCGCCCATGACGGCATCATCGTCAATGCCGGCGCCTACAGCCACACCTCGGTCGCCATCCTCGACGCGCTGAACGCGGCGGAACTTCCGGTGATCGAAGTCCATCTCTCCAACATCTTCCGCCGCGACGCGTTCCGGCACCATTCCTATGTCTCGCTGGCGGCGACCGGGGTGGTGTGCGGGCTCGGCGTGCATGGCTATCTTCTGGCCCTGCAGGCGATGGCGCGGCTCCTTGAAACCGACCGGTGAAGACCAGATGAGCACCTTCAGCCTCGATCCCGAATTCGTCCGCAGCCTGGCCAAGCTCCTCGACGAGACCGGCCTGACCGAGATCGAGTTCTCCGAGGGCGACCGCCGCATCCGGCTGAACCGCCAGCCGGCGCCGGTGACGACCTATGCCGCGCCCATGGCCGCCCCGGTCGCCGCCGCAGCCGCCGCCCCGGCGGCCGCGCCCGCCACCCCGGCCGGCCCGCCGAAAAACGCCGTGACCTCGCCGATGGTCGGCACCGTCTACCTGTCGCCCGAGCCCGGCGCCGCGGCCTTCGTCAAGGTCGGCGACAAGGTGGCCGAGGGCGCGACGCTCCTGATCGTCGAGGCGATGAAGGTGATGAACCCGATCCGCAGCCCGCGGTCCGGCACCATCAGCGCGATCCTGGTCGAGGACGGCCAGCCGGTCGAGTTCGCCGAACCCCTCGTCGTGATCGACTGATGTTCGAGAAGGTCCTCATCGCCAATCGCGGCGAGATCGCGCTGCGCATCCATCGCGCCTGCCGCGAGATGGGCATCCGCACCGTGGTCGTGCACTCCACGGCCGACAGCGACGCCATGGCCGTGCGGTTGGCCGACGAGGCGGTCTGCATCGGCCCGCCGGCGGCGCGCGACAGCTACCTGAACATCCCGGCCCTGCTCTCCGCCGCCACCATCACCGGCTGCGACGCGATCCATCCGGGCATCGGCTTCCTGGCCGAGAACGCGCGCTTCGCCGAGATGGTGGAGGAGCACGGCTTCGCCTTCATCGGCCCGACCGCGCAGCACATCCGGGTGATGGGTGACAAGATCGCCGCCAAGGACGCGGTCAAGGCGGCCGGCCTGCCGGTCGTGCCTGGCTCCGACGGCGCCGTGGACACGGTCGAGGAGGCCCAGGCCCTGGCCCGCGGCATGGGCTATCCGGTCCTGATCAAGGCCACGGCGGGCGGCGGCGGCAAGGGCATGAAGGTCGCGCTGACCGATGCCGAGCTGCCCGAGGCCTACAGCATGGCCCGCAACGAGGCCCGCGCCGCCTTCGGCAACGACAGCGTCTATGTCGAGAAGTATCTCGACCATCCGCGCCACATCGAGATCCAGCTCTTGGCCGACACCCACGGCAACGTGGTGCATTTCGGCGAGCGCGACTGTTCGATCCAGCGCCGGCACCAGAAGGTGATCGAGGAGGCCCCCTCGCCCGCCCTGAACGCCGAGGAGCGCGCCTTCATCGGCGGGCTGGCGGCGGAGACGGCGCGCAAGCTGGGCTATCGCGGCGTCGGCACGATGGAGTTCCTGTACCAGGACGGGGAGTTCTACTTCATCGAGATGAACACCCGGCTGCAGGTCGAGCACCCGATCACCGAGGAGATCTCGGGCATCGACCTGGTGCGCGAGCAGATCCGCGTCGCCACCGGCGCGCCGCTCGGCTACACCCAGGCCGACATCGAGTTCCAGGGTCACGCCATCGAGTGCCGGATCAACGCCGAGGACCCGGAGACCTTCACCCCCTCCCCCGGCCGGATCGACGGCTACCACGCGCCGGGCGGGCTGGGCGTGCGGGTCGACAGCGCGATCTATGACGGCTATCGCATCCCGCCGCATTACGACAGCCTGATCGCCAAGCTGATCGTGCGCGGCAGCACCCGCAACGAATGCCTGATGCGGCTGCGGCGGGCGCTGGAGGAATATGTCATCGACGGGGTGAAGACCACCCTGCCGCTGCACGCCCGGCTGATCGCCGAGCCGGACTTCATCAACGGCGACTACGACATCCGCTGGCTCGAGCGGCTGATGGCGAAATAGGGCACCAGCCTGAATTCAGCCCAATTCCAAGAATAACACTGCATGAAGCTTCCCGGGCGCGGCGCCCGGGAATGGTGATCGAGGGGATGCGATCGCCGTCGCGGGCCAGGCTCGGCTTGTGGGTCTGGTGCCGCCCCGACATGCGAGGAGATGCATATGAGCGTGTTTCGTGCTTCGACGGCGGCGGCCCTGGTCGCGCTGATCACCGCCCCGGCCTTCGCGGCCGAGGTCCCATCCGACCCGGTCGAGCGCTGCAAGGGCCTCTTGACCCTCGCCCCGGCCGACTCGCCGATGCACAATGCCGAGGTCGGCACGGTCGAGTCCTTCGGCGACTCCGGCTGCAAGTTCACCGACCTGAAGATGGTCGAGCCGGCCGACAAGGTGGCCGCGGGCAAGACGCCGACCACGGTCACCATCGACGAGATCACCTTCGACAAGCTCGATTTCGCCAAGGCCTATGACGGCAAGCCGTCGAACACGCTGACGGCCCAGGCCACGGGCATCTCGATCGACAATCCGGAGGTCAAGGCCGTCCTCGGCGAGGAGCCGTTCGACCTGGCGGTCGACTATGCGCTCGACGCCGCCACCAAGCAGTTCACGCTGACCGAGTTCCAGCTCAGCGGCAACGCTCTGGGCGAGATCTCGCTGGACGGCGCGCTGGACGGCATCGATGCGGCCGACCCGGCGGCCGCGGCCGACCCGACCCAGCTGCTGGGCACGGCCTCGCTGCGCAAGATCAAGCTGCATTTCGAGAACAAGGGTATCATCGACAAAGTGATCGCCTTCGCGACCGCCCAGGGCGAGGACCCGAAGACCGCGATCGAGCAGGGCAAGAGCCAGGCCGTGCTCGGCATGGCGGCGCTGTCGGCGATCGGCGTGCCGGAGGCCGCGGTGAAGAGCCTGATGTCCTTCGCCCAGGACTTCCCGGCACCGAAGGGCCCGCTGACCATCTCGCTCGACCCGGTGACGCCGGTGCCGCTGGCGCAGCTGGCCACGATCAAGCCCGGCGAGGCCGCGTCGATGGAGCTGGTGAAGAGCCTGAACGTCGCCGTCAGCTACTGACCGGCACGCAAAGCCTGATGTGAAGCGATGGCCGGGGCGGCGACTCCCCGGCCATCGTCATTGGGAGGCATCGTGACCCCGTCTCGACACCTTGCCTTGGCCGGGGCCCTGGCCGGGATCGCCCTCGGCACCGCCCTGCCCGCCTGGGCCGCCCCGGTGCCGGCGGACCCGATGCAGCGCTGCCGCGACCTGATCCCGTTGATCGGCAAGGCGACCGAAGAGGACCCGTCGGTCGGCCAGGTGACGCCGCTCGGCGACACCGGCTGCCGCTACACCGACCTGCAGATCACGATCAGCCAGTACCAGGGCTGGATGGTGGGATTGCTGACCGTCGAGCGGATCGACTTCAAGCGCTTCTACACCGACCGGCTGCCGCTGACCCTGTCGGTCCGCGCCGAGGGCATCCGCTTCTTCGCGCCGGCCATGCCGGCGGCGAGCGCCTATCAGCTGAAGTTGGTCCAGAAGCCGGTCGAGGTCTCGTTCGACTACGATTACGACGCCGATGTCCTGACCATCCGGGACGCCACCTTCCGCGGCGATCAGATCGGCCACATCACCGTCACGGCGGCGTTGCGCGGCCCGGATCTCGACCAGATCGCTGTGGACACGCTGCCGGGCGACAAGGCTCTCGCCGGGCTGTCGCTACAGTCCCTGACCGTGGATTTCGACAACCAGGGCATGCTCGAAGGCTATGCCTTGCTGCCGGCGCTGCTGGCGCTGCCGGACGGCGAGACCAACCCGGAGGGCGCGGTCGCCGCGGCCAAGCTGCAGGCCATGGCCGCACTGGTCGTCCTGGCCGCGGCCGCGGTGCCGCAGGACTCGGTGGCGGCGCTCGGCCGCTTCATCCAGGCCATGCCGCAGCCGCGCGGTCCGTTCCGGCTGTCGATCGCGCCGCAGCCGGCGCTCGCCTTCGCGGAGCTGATGGAGGCGGGGTCTGGCGATCCCACGAAACTGCTGGCGCTGGTGAAGCGGCTGAACCTGACCGCGAGCTACTGATCGGCCCTCTTCATCTTCGTTGGGGTGTGGGGGGGGGGACCCACACCACCCGGCGGGCCCCCCCCCCCCCCCCCCCCCCCCCCCCCCCCCCCCCA
>NZ_JASATH010000059.1:0-38553 GCF_038440215.1 Inquilinus sp. OTU3971
CCTCGGCTCGGAACAGCCGGTGCGTGCGAGCGGTCGTGAGATGACGGCAGGTGTTGAACGTGTTGTAGGTCGCGGCATGCATCGACAGGAACCGCTGCGCCGAGGCGGCCGATTTGAACCGTTGCAGCTTGCGCTCGCGTCGGCGAACCGGGACATGCGAGCTTTCGGCTCGGTTGTTCAGCCGCTTGCCTCGAAGATGGGCTATGCCGTCGAGCCGCAGATCACGAAGTGCCGGTCCGTAGGCCGGACACTTGTCAGTGATCCACTGGTTCGGGGCGATCCCCTGCTTCTTGAGGAGCTTGCGCATCAGCTTGCGGGCCGCGGCCGCGTCCCGCCGGCCTGAACCAGCACCTCGAGCACCTCACCCTCGGCATCGACGGCGCGCCAGAGGTACATCTGCTTGCCGCCGCTCCGGACGTACATTTCGTCGAGGTGCCAGCGCCGGTGCGGCGCTGGCAGCTGCGCGCGGAGGCGCCGGGCGATCATCGGGCCGAACGCACTCACCCATCGACGGACCGTCTGTACGACACCTCGATGCCGCGCTCGGGGAGCAGGTCCTCGACGTCGCGGTAGCTCAGAGTAAAGCGGAGGTACATCCAGACGGCACGCTGGATCACGTCGGATGGAAAGCGGTAACCGGAATAGCCAGGCGGGGTCATGACGACCGCTACGCTGACCGCCGGCGCGCCGCGAGGGCGCGAACGTGACGAGCCCGCAGTCGAGGTCCTTGGCAACGATCGCATTCATAGCCCGCAGCTCGGGTCCGAGCTGTGTACTGCGCGATTTGACCCTTCCAGCCCGCACTTCGGCGCCTCGAAGTGTTGGTTTTCGGCCGTTGTCGAGCGTGTCGGTCAGTGATGGACAAGGCTGCAGTGTTCCCTTTATGCACTGAGCCCAAAACTTGCGTGCTATCGCCAGTTGCGCAATAATCGGATTTTGAGCGAGCCGCTTCACTTGCTAGACTTAGGGAATAGAATTTGCCGGGCGCCTCCACACGCCGATTGGTCGATGCATAGAGGCAAGAAGGGAGTTCTCAATCAATGCTATATATTGCGTCTCGGCGATACGCTCATGCGAAGTCTTGCAGAGACATCGCAAGGACGGCACTTGCTGTTATTACAATATCGCAATCCCTGACCATCCTTAGTTCTGAAGCACACGCAGCCGAGTCACTCTTTGTTGATTTCCCATACATGGTTCTGTGTGAGCTCAGCGGTATCCATCGCGCTTTCTATTTCGCAAAAATGAACCCCGACGGCGTTGTAATCTATATCGCCCCCGACGGGGCGGCTGGCACCGTAACTATAGCTGGCAAGGCGGCGCCGGTTGGTGGGGAATGGTCGGGAAGTTGCTCAGGAAAAACGCTTGCACAACTGCGATCTGCAGGTCAAGCGTATTATCTGCAAATGCAGTGATAATCCACGAGGCCTTATTTTTACTATTCGATATTGTCGCAGTGGAAATATCGGGTACCGGCCGGCGGCTCTCAGGCTTTATCACGAGCCTTGCTGAGTACAGTCGGCCGCGAACGCGATAATCGTTGGGCCGACCGTGCTCGTTACCCTGCTGCAGGAAGCCGACGCCGAGGCCATGCGTCTGCACCTCGGACTGGGGCGGCCTCGTGACATCATCGCCGCGCTGACGCGCTATCGGGAACTCCACGTCTTCGGCGCCGACACCAGCCTCACGGCCACCGGCGAGAACCGTCCCGAAGTCTTATCACAGCAACTGTCCGCCGACTATGCGCTGTCGGAAACCGTCAGCACGACACCCGATCGCGTCCGGCTGCGCGCCCTTGTCGAGGGCCTTCGCAAAGCCGGGCGACATACCGAGGGCGCGAACCTAGTTGCTCGAGTGGAGCCGATCGTGCGTCACTCCCAGGTTCTATCGGCCTTCCTCGGTTGGCGTTCATCTCAATGAAGGGAGGGGTCACCATGGCCGTGTCGCGACAGGATCTCCCGCGGATCACGTTGGCAGTTCTCTTCATCGTTGCGCTGATAGGGGTATGCCTCTGGATCCTTCGGCCTTTCCTCCCCGCGATGATCTGGGCGGCGATGCTGGTGATCGCGAGTTGGCCCCTCCTTCGCCAGGTGCAGGCTCGGCTATGGGATAGTCGCGGGATTGCCGTCACGGTCATGACGGTATCGATCCTGCTGGTGTTCGTGGTCCCGTTCTGGCTCGCAGTCGGTACGATCGTCAGGCATTCCGGGGAGATCGTGGAGTGGGGCGTGTCGGTGACGTCGACAGAGTTGCCGCCCCCGCCTGCCTGGCTGGAGCAGTTGCCATTGTTCGGCCCAGACGCCGCCCGCGCCTGGCAGAATGTCGGCGAGGCCGGCATTGGCGAGCTTCTGGCCCAGGCGAGGCCGTATTCCGGCAGGATCATGCAGTGGTTCCTCGATGCCATGGGCGGCCTCGGGGGCGTTCTGTTGCAGTTTCTGCTCACTGTTGCGGTCGCGGCGATCATGTATGCGCGGGGCGAAGCCGCGGCGGCGATAGTCAAGCGCTTCGGCATTCGCCTTGCGGGCGTGCGCGGCGAACAAGCTGTCATCCTGGCGGGCCAGGCCATCCGTGGTGTCGCGCTCGGTGTGGTCGTCACTGCCTTGATTCAGTCGGCCATCGGCACCTTCGGCCTGGTATTGGTGGGATTTCCGTTCGCGTCGGTGCTCTGCGCCGTGATGTTCATGCTGTGCATCGCCCAGATCGGACCGGGACTGGTCCTCGTACCCGCCGTCATCTGGATGTTCATCCGCGACGACCCGGGCTGGGCGGTCGTGCTCCTGGTCATAAGCCTCGTGGCCATCACAGTGGACAATTTCATTCGTCCCATCCTGATCCGCCGCGGCGCCGACCTGCCGCTGCTTCTCATCCTGGCGGGCGTGATCGGCGGACTGATCGCGTTCGGCCTTGTCGGCATCTTCCTGGGGCCGACGATCCTTGCCGTCGGCTACACCCTGCTGCTCGCCTGGATCGACGAGTTGGACGCGGGCGAGGACGCGCCCGGGACCGGGAGCCGCCAGGGGCAGATGGATGATGTCGGATGAGGAGAGTTCGCAAGATCCCCAGCAGCCGACTGGCTTCACAGCACCAGCCAGGATCGGGGATATTCCTCTGACCATCTGTGGGCGAACCGTCGTCGCTTCGGTTCGCCCCATCGGCGACCCCATCCGGGTCAGCGTCGACGGGGAGCGATCCATGCGCGTCGCGGTGTTCGGTACAAAGAGCTATGACCGGCTGTCTCTCGAGGCGGCCAACACCCGTTTCAGCCACTTGCTCACCTTCCTCGAGCCGCGGCTCGATATCGATACCGTGCCGCTCGCCCATGGCTTTCCCGCGGCTTGCGTGTTCGTCAACGACCTCGTCGATGCCGCGGTGCTGGAAGCCCTGCACGCCGGCGGCACCCGGGTCGTGGCGTTGCGCTGCGCCGGCCACAACAACGTGGATTTGGCCGCGGCCGCCCGGCTCGGCATCGCGGTGGTCCGGGTACCGGCCTACTCGCCCCATGCCGTCGCCGAGTTCACGATCGGCCTGATGCTGGCGCTCGACCGCAACATCCATCGTGCCTGGGCCCGGACACGCGATAACAATTTCGCGCTCGACGGTCTCGTCGGCCGCACGCTCCACGGCCGGACTGTGGGCGTCGTCGGGACCGGTCGCATCGGGGCGATCGTTGCCCGCGCGCTGCTGTTCGGCTTCGGCTGCGAGGTTCTGACGTTTGATCCGGCCCCGGACGACGCTCTCCTGGCCGACGGCGTTCGCTACGTCGATCAGGCAACCCTGCTCGACCGGGCGGAGATCATCAGCCTGCACTGCCCGCTGACGCCGGAAACCCGCCACTTCATCGACGCCGCCGCGATTGCGCGGGCACGACCGGGCCTGATGATAGTCAACACCAGCCGAGGCGCCCTGATCGACACGACGGCGGTCATCGAGGGGCTGAAGAGCCGCAAGCTCGGAGGCGTGGCGCTCGACGTCTATGAGCAGGAGGAAAGCCTCTTCTTCGAGGACCTGTCCAGCGAGATCATCCAGGACGACGTGTTCCAGCGGCTGCTCACCTTCCCCAACGTGCTGGTGACGGGCCATCAGGCCTATCTGACAGCGGAAGCGCTCGCGGCGATCGCGGAGACGACGCTTGCGAGCCTCAGCGATTTCGAGGCCGGACGGCCCTTGATCCATCAGCTTTCTTCTCCGCGCACACGGGCCCCTCACCGCTGATTGACAATCCACCTCCAGGCCCCGTCCTCTCCACACTCCAAGACCGCGTCATACAGATCACGCGACTTGTCGATGCCTCCGTTGTTGACGTAGGAAATCAAATTCTCAGAAAGAATTTTCAATCCCTTTTCGAATTGACCTGCAGCCAATATGTCATCGACTCTGTCAAGAAAGACGAATCTCGGCTTCATCATGACAACGCGGGCAATGGACAGAAGTTGCAGTTCCCGCAGCGAAAGCAGCGTCACCCAGTCCTGCTCCGTACCCAACCCCTCGGCCTGGGTCACCACCTGGTCAAGGTTCAGCGCGGTCAGCAGCGTGAGAAGCCGCTCGTCTGAAGCCCGATCGTCATCCGCGACACGCAGCAGGACCTGTCGGAGGGTGCCCTGCGGCAGATACGGCCGCTGCGGGAGAAAGATCAGGTCGTCCGCACCAGGGCGAACGATACGCCCCTCACCCGCCATCGGCATCCCGGCCGTCGCCCTGAATAGCGCCAGCCCCGCCTCCTGACTCGTCCCCGTCACCAGAACACGGGTCCCAAACGGGATCGATATGGACAAGTCCTTGAGCAAAAGATCGCCGCTGGTCGACGACCTTAAGGTCAAGCGCTCGTAGGCCAGCCTGTCATCGGCACCGGCAATCTCAATGGACGTCGCCGGGCTTGTCTGCGATTGCTCGACGGCATCCATCAGCGAACTGAGCCGTGCGACGACGGCCGCGAAGGAGGACAGTGACTGGAACTGGGTGACGACCAGGGAGAACGCGGCGACGAGCGCCGTGAAGGCCATGGCCGACTGCGTGATCACGCCGAAGTCGATCTCCCCGTCGATGAATGCCGGAGCGACAATCAGGGCCGGAATGATCTGAATCATCCAGTTGTAGCCCGTGGTGAAGAATCCCAGGTTGCGATTGACGGCGATGATCCGACGCAGATTGCCGACCAGATCCTCGAGCCGATGCAGCAGCCGCGCGGCCTGCCGGGGCTCATGGCGTTCCAGCATGATGGACTCGGCGCTCTCCCGAACCTGGATGAGTCCGGAGCGGAAGCTGGCCTCCTTGTCGAGCTGATCGTAGTTCAGCGTGATGAGCGGTCGTCCCAGCACGATCGCCACATACGAACCAAAAGCCGCGTACAGAACGGCAACTGTGAACAGCATGGGGGTGATCGACCACAGCACACCGGAAAAGGCCAGGATGGTGAAACTGCTGTTGAGCGCCATGAGGACGAAGGAGAGGGTGGTGACAGTGAATGCGCGGACATCCTCGGAGATCCGCTGGTCCGGGTTGGCGAGTTCGCCGGATTCGTCCAGACGATAATAGGTCCGATCGGCAAGATAGAGAGTGATTGCTCGACGAGTCACGAATTCGCGCCAGAGCAGCGCCAGGCGCTCCTCGGCAAACCGGGCGATGACCGCGACGATGGTGGAGGCGGCGAACACCCCGACATAGAACAGCGCTTGCCGTATGAACTCGGCTTTGTCGCGATCCGCGATGGATGTCATGAAGTTTCGGCCGACAAAGCTGTTGGCAACATTCAGCCCATTGACCGCGCATAATAGAGCAACAAGCCCTGCAAATATCAGTTTTGCCTTCCAGCCAACGTCAGAGCCGAAGAAATTTCTGACCGCACGGATAAACCGGGCAGCAATCATTTTGTATTGAACCTTCTCCCCATCCATTTCGGCCTCCGGCAAGCTCAATGAGCCACGCACCCGGGGCCGCAGACTCGTGCCGTCCGGCGTGGCCGCTTCGATCAGCCTTCGACGGGCTCTCCTTGACGAAGCCTCCGCTGCGCGATCATGACCCGACAGTCGCCCCATCGGAGCTTAATGCGCGCGCGCGCAGGCGATTTTGCGCCAGAGCAAAGTCGTCCCCTCCCCTGCGGTCTATCCTCTTGACCGGTTCGTCACCGGCGGTGGCCAGCCAAAGGGAGGGATCTGTCCAGACAGGGGTTCGGACCATGGCTGATGATCTGCGGGCTGCGGCGGAGATGCTGGTCGCCGATGGAAAGGGGATTCTCGCGGCCGACGAGACCGTCCCCACCCTGACCCGGCGGTTCGACACGATGGGGATCGAGTCCACGGAACAGAGCCGGCGCACCTATCGCGAGATGCTGTTCGCTGCCGAGGGCCTGGCCGAGTTCATCAGCGGGGTCATCCTGCAGGACGAAACGATCCGCCAGACGAGCGGCGACGGAGTGCCGTTCAGCGAGTTTCTCGCGGGCCGGGGCATCATGCCGGGCATCAAGGTCGATACCGGCGCCAAGGCGCTGGCCGGTTCCCGGGACGAACACGTCACCGAGGGGCTCGATGGGCTGAGGGATCACCTGTCCGAGTATCGCAGCATGGGCGCCCGCTTCGCGAAATGGCGGGCGATCATCCGCATTTCCGATGCCCTCCCCAGCCATGCATGCGTCAGCGCCAACGCGCACGCCCTTGGACGGTACGCGGCGCTCTGCCAGGAGCAGAACCTTGTGCCGATCGTCGAGCCTGAGGTTCTGATGGCCGGAGCCCATACCATCCAGCGCTGCGAGGAGGTCACCGGCATGGTTCTCCGGGCCGTGTTCCAGGCCCTGGTCGAGCAAGGCGTTTCGCTGGAATCCATGCTGCTCAAGCCCAGCATGGTGATCGCGGGCAGCGAGTGCGCCCACCGATCCTCGGAGCAGGACGTTGCGACCGCCACGCTCCGCTGCCTGCGACGGCACGTGCCGGCGGCCGTGCCCGGCACCGTTTTCCTGTCGGGCGGACAGGAGGACCGGGCGGCAACGGCACACCTGAACACCATCAACCAGCAGCCCGGGCCTAAGCCCTGGAAAATCAGCTTCTCCTATGGACGCGCTCTCCAGGACCCGGCGCTGGAGGCATGGCACGGCCGGAAGGAGAATCTGGAGGCAGGGAGACGGGCTCTCTGCCACCGCGCGCGCTGCAACAGCGCGGCCAGCCTCGGGACCTACAGCGACGCGATGGAAGCTGGTCCGGCGAGATCCGCCAGCCCAGGCCATCGTCACCATTGGCACGACGACTGAGCTTGCGAGGCCCGGCTCGCGTCGACCAGCGAGCTAGCCCCGTGAGACATTCAGTTCGAAGAGATCGGTACAGGACAGGAGAAGTTCATGGCGAACACACTGTCGGAGAAGGAACGTGCCCTGATCGATGCATATTGGCGAGCAGCCAATTACCTTTCAGTCGGGCAGATCTATCTATATGACAATCCGCTGCTCAAGAAGCCCCTGAGCAAGGATCATATCAAGCCACGGCTGCTTGGCCACTGGGGAACCACGCCGGGCCTGAACTTCATCTACGCCCACCTGAACCGGCTGATCCGGAAGCACGACCTGGACATGATCTATATCACCGGTCCCGGTCATGGCGGCCCCGGCCTGGTGGCGAACGCCTATCTCGAGGGGACCTACAGCGAGGTCTACCCGAATATTTCCACCGACGAGGCGGGCATGAAGCGCCTCTTCACCCAGTTCTCGTTTCCCGGCGGCATTCCCAGCCATGTGGCGCCGGAGACCCCTGGGTCGATGCATGAGGGCGGCGAGCTCGGCTATGCCGTCTCGCACGCCTACGGCGCCGCATTCGACAACCCCGACCTGATCGTCGCCTGCGTCGTCGGCGATGGCGAAGCGGAGACCGGACCGCTGGCGACCAGCTGGCACTCCAACAAGTTCCTCAATCCGGTCACCGACGGGGTGGTGCTGCCGATCCTGCACCTCAATGGCTACAAGATCGCGAACCCCACCGTTCTGGCCCGGATCAGCCACGAAGAGCTGGACCACCTCTTCCGCGGGTACGGATACACACCCCATTTCGTCGAGGGCCATGATCCCGACACGATGCACGAGCTCATGGCCGCGACCCTGGACACCATCATCGGCGAGATCCAGCGCATCAAGTCCGACGCGCGGGAGCACGGATTCCGGGAACGTCCCCGCTGGCCCATGATCGTGCTGCGCACGCCCAAGGGATGGACCTGTCCAAAGGAGATCGACGGCAAGCGCACCGAGGACTACTGGCGCTCCCACCAGGTGCCGATGGGCGAGATGCACGAAAACCCCGCCCATGTGAGCATCCTCGAAGACTGGATGAAGAGCTATAAGCCCGAGGAACTCTTTGAGGACGGCGGGCGGCTTCGCGCCGAGCTGGCCGAGCTCGCCCCTAAGGGCACCCGCCGCATGAGCGCCAACCCGCACACCAACGGCGGCGCGGTGCTGCGGGATCTGAGGCTCCCGGATTTCGCCGACTACGCGGTCGCCGTGCCATCGCCCGGAGCCGTCACCGCGGAATCCACCCGAGTCATGGGTCGCTTTCTTCGCGACGTGATGAAGTTGAATATGGAGGCACGAAACTTCCGGCTCTTCAGCCCCGACGAGAACAACTCGAACCGCTGGCAGGATGCGCTCGAGGTCACCAATCGCGCCTGGGTCGCGGAGACCCATCCGTGGGATGACCATCTCGCGCCGGATGGCCGGGTGATGGAGATGCTCAGCGAGCACCAATGCCAGGGCTGGCTCGAAGGCTACCTGCTGACCGGCCGGCACGGCTTCTTCTCATGCTACGAGGCGTTCATCCACATCATCGATTCGATGTTCAACCAGCACGCCAAGTGGCTGAAGGTCTGCAACCACATCCCCTGGCGGCGGCCCCTCTCCTCGCTCAACTATCTGCTGTCGAGCCATGTGTGGCGGCAGGATCACAACGGCTTCAGCCACCAAGACCCCGGCTTCATCGATCACGTCGTCAACAAGAAGGCCGAGGTCGTCCGCGTCTACCTGCCGCCGGACGCCAACTGCCTCCTGTCGGTGACCGACCACTGCCTGCGCAGCCGCAACTACGTCAACGTCGTCGTGGCCGGAAAGCAGCCGGCGCCTCAGTGGCTGACGATGGACGAGGCGATCAGGCACTGCGCGGCAGGGCTGGGGATCTGGGAGTGGGCCAGCAGCGATCATGGAAGCGAGCCCGACGTGGTGATGGCCTGCTGCGGTGACGTGCCCACCCTGGAGACGCTCGCCGCCGTCGACCTGCTTCGGACCCATGCTCCCGACCTGAAGATCCGCGTCATCAACGTCGTCAATCTCATGAAGCTGCAACCGGCGAGCGAGCACCCGCATGGCCTGCCGGACCGCGATTTCGATGCGCTGTTCACCACGGACAAGCCGATCATCTTCGCGTTCCACGGGTATCCCTGGCTCATCCACCGACTGACCTATCGACGGAACGGCCACGGCAACCTGCATGTGCGCGGCTACAAGGAGGAAGGCACCACCAGCACCCCGTTCGACATGTGCGTGATGAACGAGCTCGACCGGTTCAATCTGGTGGGCGATGTGATCGACCGCGTGCCGGGACTCGGCGCGCGTGCCGCTTACGCCAAGCAGGCGATCCGCGACAAGCTCATCGAGCACAAGCGGTACATCGGCCGGCATGGCGACGACATGCCCGAGATCACGGGCTGGTCGTGGGGACAGGCGAAGGCTGTCGGAGGCGCGCGTTCGACGGAGGCCGACAACGTCTGAGACGGGAGGCGGTCGTGGACGCTTTCGTGATCAGGCATGGGGAAACCGCATGGAGCCTGAGCGGGCAGCATACAGGCACGACGGACATTCCCTTGACCGAGAACGGGCGGCGGCTCGCTGAGCGATTGCAGCCCGTGCTGACCAAAGAGGTGTTTGCGCTGGTTCTCGTGAGCCCGATGCGGCGGGCCCGGGAGACCTGCGAACTGGCGGGGCTCGGCCAACAGGCCGTCATCGACCCCGACCTGATGGAGTGGAACTACGGCGAGTATGAAGGACTCACGCCCGAGCAGATCCGGGCGAAGGCCCCGGGCTGGCTGATCTTCCGGGACGGCTGCCCTGGTGGCGAGGCCCCGGCGCAGGTGGGTGCCAGGGTGGACCGGGTGATCGCACGGTCACGTGCGATGGAGGGCGATGTTGCGCTGTTCGCCCACGGGCACGTGCTGCGCGTGCTGGCGGCGCGCTGGCTCGGCCTGCCTGCGGAGGCCGGACAACACTTTCTCCTCGGCACGGGGACGCTCAGCGTGCTCGGCGGCTATCGCGGCGTACCCGCCGTGCGGATCTGGAACGGGCCGCTCGGGGCCTAGCGCGGCCGCCCTACTCGATGCCGTGCGAGACGAGAGCCAGGGACCGGGACGGCACCCGCGTCCCGGGGAGGAATGAGGCGATGGGCAGCGACGGGAAGACGGCGATGCTGACGACGCCGGGCGCACCGGCAACCGATCGAGACAAGATTCTCGAGCAATATGGATGCGGTCCGATCCAGTTTACCGGTGCGGGGGATGCGCTCTACGAACGGCATCTGCTGTTCGACAGCCTCGTCGATCCCGCGGCGGTGGGACCGCGAGAGCGCTATGAGGCGATCGCCCGGTCCGTGCGGGACGTGCTGTCGCAGCGGTGGCTGCGAACGGAACAGACCTACGATCGCGAGAACCCCAAGCGCATCTACTACCTTTCGATGGAGTTCCTGATCGGACGCTCCCTGTCCAACAACATCACGAATCTCCTCCTGACTCCGATTGCGCAGCGGGCGATCGAGGAGAAGGGCATCGACTGGCTCGCCGCGCTCGAGCAGGAACCCGACGCCGGGCTGGGGAATGGTGGGCTGGGCCGGCTGGCGGCGTGCTTCCTCGACTCGATGGCCACGTTGCAGTTGCCGGCCATGGGGTACGGGCTCCGATACGAGTATGGAATCTTCAGGCAGGCCATCCGCGACGGCTGGCAGCAGGAGCAGCCGGACAACTGGCTGAGGCGGCCCGATCCATGGGAGGTCGCCCGGCCGCAGGAGCAGGTCGAGGTCAAGCTCGGCTGCGCCTTCGAGGTGCGCGGCGGGACCCTCGCCGTCGTCACCGGCCGGTCGTCGACCCTGCTCGGCATCCCCTTCGACCGCCCGGTGGTCGGCTATGGCGGGAAGACGATCAACACGCTCAGGCTTTGGGCCGCGGCCGCGCCCAACTTCTTCGACTTCCAGGCGTTCAGCGCCGGCGATTTCGTCGGCGCGCTGGCTGAACGCCTTACCGCCGAATCCTTGACGCGCGTCCTCTATCCCGACGACTCCACGAGCTTCGGGCAGGGGCTCCGCTTCGTGCAGGAGTATTTCCTCGTCAGCTGTTCCCTGGCCGATCTGGTGCGGCGCTTCCGGCGGAGCAACGCCGATTGGAACGCGCTGCCCACCAAGGTCGCCATCCAGCTCAATGACACGCACCCCGCCCTCGCGGTTCCCGAGCTGGTGCGGATCCTGCTCGACGAAGCGCAGCTAGGCTGGGACCTGGCCTGGAGCCTGACCCGGCGGACGCTGGCCTACACCAACCATACGCTCCTGCCCGAAGCGCTGGAGAAATGGCCGCTGCGGTGGTTCGAGCTGCTGCTGCCGCGCCACCTGGAGATCATCCTCAAGATCAACAGCCTCCTGCTGGCGGAGGTGCGGGCGCGCTTCCCCGGCGACGAGGGCCGCGCCCAGCGCGTCAGCCTCGTCGAGGAGGGTGGCGATCGCAAGATCCGCATGGCCAACCTCGCAATCGTCGGCTCACACAGCACCAACGGCGTCGCGGCGATCCACTCCAATCTCCTGCGCACCGTGACGGTCAAGGATCTGGCGGAGACATTCCCCGAGCGTTTCAGCAACAAGACCAACGGTGTGACACCGCGGCGCTGGCTCCTATTGGCCAACCCGGGTCTTGCAGCGGCCATCACCGAGGCCATCGGCGACGGTTGGATCACGGACCTGTCCCAGCTGGCGAAGCTCAAGCCCTTCGCCGACGACCAGGGGGTCCGCAGCGCCATCCGCAACGCCAAGCGTGACGCCAAGGCGCGGTTCGCCGATTGGCTCAGATCGACGTCCGGCATCGTCCTCGACCCGGACTCGATCTTCGACAGCCAGATCAAGCGAATCCACGAATACAAGCGACAGCTCCTCAACGCGCTGCGCGTGGTCGTGCTCTACAATCGCCTGCGGCAGGATCCGGGGCTCGACATCGCACCGCGCACGTTCCTGTTCGCGGGCAAGGCGGCCCCCGCCTACCACCTGGCCAAGCTCATCATCAAATTCCTCAACAACCTGGCCGCGACGATCGATGCCGACCCCTCGGTCCGCGGCCGCCTCAAGGTCGTGTTCCTGCCCGAATACTGCGTGTCTTTGGCCGAACGGCTGATCCCCGCCACCGACGTCTCGAACCAGATCTCGACCGCGGGTTACGAGGCGAGCGGGACGAGCAACATGAAGTTCATGATGAACGGCGCCCTGACCATCGGGACGCGCGACGGCGCGACGATCGAGATGGCCGAGGCTGCCGGCGAGGAGAATTTCTTTCTGTTCGGGCTGACGGCGGACCAGGTGTCCGGCAATCGCGGCTGGTACAGCCCGCGTTGGCACTATGACAACGAGCCGGAGACCCGTGCAGCACTGGACCTGATCTTCCAGGACCATTTCAGCGGTCCGGACCAGGGCATCTTCGAACCGCTGCGCGGGACGCTGCTGGCCGGCGGGGACCACTACATGCACCTCGCCGATCTGACCGCCTATCTCGAGGCGGATCGGAAGCTGCTCGAGCTGTACGCTGATCCGGAGGCGTGGGCGCGTACAGTCGTGGCCAACGTGGCCTCTTCCGGCAAGTTCTCCAGCGATCGCACGATCGCCGAATACGCGACCGGGATCTGGGGCGCAAAGCCATGCGCCATCCCGTAAGGGAGCACGCCTTCGTTCGTCCGCGCGCGGCTCGACTGACCGTTCATCCGACACCGTCTTGGGCGGAACCGTTCCGGATCACAGATCGCCCGCGCTTGCGCTCGATGTGCCTGCGGAGCCGAGCAAGGCGCGTGCATGGCGGGCGATCATGAGGTTCTCGTCGGTCGGGATCACGTAAGCGGCGACACCGCTTCCGGCGGCGCTGATGCGCGGTCCGTGCAGCCGGTTGGCCGCTTCGTCCAGTTCCAGCCCCAGCCAGCGGCAGGCTCGGCAGACCGCTGCGCGCACCTGTGCAGCGTTCTCTCCGACACCAGCCGTGAAAATGATCCCGTCCAGCCCGCCGAGCGCGGCGGCCAGCGAGCCGATGTAGCCCGCGACGCGATAGCAGAAGACGTCCACGGCGAAACGCGCATGCGGGCTCTCGCTCGCCAGCAGATCGCGAAAATCCGATGAGAGACCGGACAGCCCGAGCATGCCCGACCGCCTGTAAAGGAGGTCCGCCACGTCCTCGACCGCCATGCCCTTCTGCTGGATCAGGTACAGCACCACGCCGGCGTCGAGATCGCCGCAGCGGGTCCCCATCGGCACCCCGTCCAGGGCGGTGAAGCCCATGGTCGACGCCACGGATTTGCGGCCTCGCAATCCGCACAGGGAGCAGCCGTTGCCGAGATGCGCCACCACGACTCTGCCGTCTGCGATCTCCGGAGCCCGGTCGGGCAGCACGGAGGCGATGTACTCGTAGGAGAGGCCGTGGAACCCGTAGCGGCGGACGCCTTCGTCGTAGAGTGCGCGTGGCAGGGCGAACGCCTGGGCCACCTCGGGCATGCTGCGGTGGAAGGCGGTGTCGAAGCAGGCCACCTGCGGCAGGTCCGGACGGAGCGCAAGGGCGGTGCGGATCGGAGCGATATTGTGCGGCTCGTGCAGCGGCGCGAGCGGGATCAGCGATTCAAGCTCTGCCAACAGTGCCGGCGTCACCCGCTGGGGCTGGGAGTATCGAAGCCCCCCGTGCACGACGCGATGGCCCAGGGCCTCCAGCCTCCGGTCGCCGAGTTTTCGCTTTGCCCACTCGATGAGAGCCGGCAGCGCCTCCGCGGGTGCGGCTGATGGCGTCTGACCGAGATAGGGCGGGTCAAGCGCCACGCCGTCTGCCCCTGTCGCCCTGGCCGAGGGCCGAACACCAATTCCGTCCACTTGGCCGGAGAGAATTGGCCGGTCACCCTCGTAGAACGTGAACTTCAGCGAGGACGAACCGGCATTGATCACGCCGACAAGCGCCGGCCCGGTACTCTCGCCGATGTCTCTCCTATGGTTTCGCTCGTATGCGTTGCTCATCTCGCCCGGCCTCAACAAAGAACACAGCGGCTGCCGCGGGAACTGCCGGTCTCTCCAATCATCGCGCGCCGTCTGATCACCTGCCACGAATTCACGCACACCACCGGCCGTCCTCGATGGTAACGAAGAGTGCTCAATGCCCGTCGATATTCGGGTGACTCGTAACGCCGTGGCTTAACCGTGCCTCGGCGGGCTGATTCACGACAGGAGCCGCCATGTCCGGACATGCAGCTAGCGGGCGCGTCTCTCGGTCAACGGTGGGTCGACGTCGCGGGCCAGCAGCAGATAGACCTCGAAGATGGCCCGATACCGCGCGAGCACCGGATCGTCGTCGGGGAGCCGGATACTCTGCTTGGCCAGTTCCTTCTGCAAATTTGGACGGGCGCTCCCGAAGATTGGGTCTATCGGCTCCCGGCCGTTCCGGTCGTCTATGCATCGGAACACGCGGCGGACATTCTCCTCACTCGCTTCGAGGCGATGGAAGCCGGTGCCGAAGCGGCGATTGATGCGGTCGATGACGCCGCCGAAGTCGGTCACCACGTCATCGAAGGTGGCGGCGACAAAATGCTCTCTGTAACGGAGGCATTTCTCATAGAAACCGGCATAGCCGCGCAGCACGTGCCGAAGTTTCAGGAATGGATACTTGACCAGAAGCGATCGCGCTGCGTCTTCCGGGCGCCGGGCGAGGATGCAGGCCGGTACGTGATAGCGCGCCGCGCGGATCAGTTGCGCCGGCACATGAATGTGGTGGGCTGTGTTCACCGGACGAGGCTGCGCCAGCTCGAAGGCACAGACCGCGAATGTGTTGCCCGAGCGTGGGAAGCCCTCGATGAGGAGGTCGGTATCGGGAGTCACCACCGGGCCGGTGTCCACCTCGCCCAGCAGTCGATGCAGAGGGAAGAACAGTGCAGGGTAGGCGCCTGTCGCGTAGTGGATGACGCCCCCATAGTGTTTGATCCGCGCGAAGAACGAACCATTACAGCCTGAGTGCTCAAGACGCTGCCCGTCACCCATGGTAGGCCCTCGATGCGCCACTGCGTTCGAGTTGAGCGATTTGACGGCCGGCTTGATCATGCGGCTTGATCGGTGCGCAGAGGGCGCGCAGCAGCTTGTTCGTGCAACCGGTTCCTGAAATGACCAGGGACCGGCGCAATGCCGGATCGCAGTGATGACTGGCAGCCGCACTGCGATCCAGCCAGATTTCCGTGCCGAAAGCAGTCGGGCCGGTCGGGCCGCCATCGATCGCGCCACGGCTTCGGTATCGGCCGGCGGTGTCGATTGGCAAGGCGGGCAGCCCACGCGGCATCCCACACTGCTGGCGTGTATTCGGTCGGGTGCGCGCGCCGTCCGCCACGCCGTCCGACGCCGTGGTTGGGTCAATCGACATAGGCACTGACGTTCTCTGATCGGCCGAACTGAACCGGAACGACAGCCGGCTACTCCACCGGTGTCACGGATGCAGCCTCGGCTTCCGCGAAGGAGATCTGCACCATGTCTCCCACCTGCAATTCGTGCAGCATCTGCTGAAGTTTCGGCCTTTTGACGTAAACCGTGCGCACGCCCCCTGCCGGGCCGATGAACACAACCTTATGCTCGGCGGCATTGAGACCCACGAGCTGGGCTGTGATATTGGTGATCCGCGACGCCTGCCCGGCGGGGAGTTCCCCCTCCTCGGCCCGTGCGACCGTAGTGGATTGCGTCACCATCGGCACCGCGCCGGCGGCCGCCTTGCTCACGTCGATGGCGACGGCTTCGTAGCGACTGACAGTGACCCGGTCGCCGGGCTTGACCTGCGGAAGATTGACCACCTCCGGCGCGACATGGAGGGTCGCCACCCGGCCGTCGCTGTCCTTGAGCGTCACCATCCGGTTCTCGAGATCGACCGACTGCACCGTCGCGGTCACTGTCGTCAGCATGTTCTCGCCGGCCCCCATCTGGGCGGCGACGGGAGACATGCCGCCCGCGGCGAGCAGGGACAGACACACGACGGCGCAGCTCAGCATCCGCGCACAGGTCCACGATCCGATCATGGCTACCTCCCCAGCATGTTGTCGTCGACACGATGGTCGAAGCCGATATCCGAGTCTTCAGACAGAAGAAGGGACCGCAAGGTTGCGCGCAGGTAGCTTCGAGTGACTTGCCTGTAACAGCCTCGGAGCGGTGCCCCGGCACAAAGCGCGGGTCCTGGTTGCAATTTCTCGCAGCCGGCGTGCATCGAGCCCGTCCGGTCAGGCACTCGAGCCCGTCACGCCTCCATTTCTCTGCAGGGTCATCGCGATGTCGGCCTCCAGCTCCTTCACCAGCGCGTGGTACTCGCTGATGGTCTTTTCATTGGTCGGACAGCGGGCCATGAGCCCCTCCAGGGGCTCCACCGCCAGTTGATGGTCCTCGCAGAGCGAGCGAAGGGCTCGCTCTGCGCGGCCAGGCGGCCGATCAGCTGCGCCATCTCCGGAAATCTATCGATGGCCCTTTTCATTGCACCGGCAGCTTCCCCCATGGCCGCAGCATTCGGGTCGGTCACGTCACCACCGACGTTGAGTCCACCTCCGGTAGCATCGAATCAGAAGCGGACAACCGGGAGTATTTTACGGTATGGTTACAGTTGGTCCCAGGGAGGCGGCCGCATCATGGAAGCGTCAAATCAACGACGCTCCGTCGCGGTTGTTCATTGCCAAAGCAACGAAGCCGAGCGGAGCGTCGCAGCTCAGCCCGGAACAGAATCATGGGTCCCGTGTAGCCGAACCGCAGCCGCGGGAGCGTGGGTCTGCCGGGCAGGTTTATTTCGGAGGGTTGCATGATGTCGGCCCCCGATCCGGCTGTTCCGCCGACGGAGATTGTCCGCGGGGCGGTTGAGCGCATTCTGGCCAGCTCGAATTTCCGCGCCTCCGAACGGCACCGGCGCTTTCTCCGCTACATCGTCGACGAGACGCTGGCCGGCCGGGCCGACCGGATCAAGGGCTACAGCGTCGGCGTCGCGGTCTTCGATCGCGAAGAGAGTTTCGACTCGCAACTCGACCCGATCGTCCGGATCGGGGCCAGTCAGCTGCGCCGTTCCCTGGACTACTACTATGTCGCTGGCGGCAAGGACGACGAGATCCGCATCACCATACCGAGGGGCAGCTACGTTCCTGTCTTCACCACCAAGGATACGACGAGCCAGCCAGCCGACACTCCGCCGGCGTCATCTCCGGGCCAGGCGCTCGACGGTGCGGTCCAGATCACTGCTCCTGCGGGGAGCACGCCCGAGGTCCATTATCCCTCGCGCAGGCCCGGCCCCATCCACCTCTGGCTCGGCGTGTTCGGAGCCGCGCTTCTGGCTGCGATCCTGGTGCCGGGCTTCCTGTGGCGCATGGGCGCGCTTCCGTCACTGACTGCTCAGACCGAGACGGCCAGACAGCACGGGCCGGCCGTGGTCGTCACCCTGCTGCAGGAAGGCGACGCCGAGGCCATGCGCCTCCACCTCGGACCGGGCCTGACCCGTGAGATCATCGCCGCGCTGACGCACTATCGGGAGCTCCAGGTCTTCGGCACCGACACCAGCCTCACGGCCACCGGCGAGAACCACGCCGAGGCCCTGGCGCAGCGATTGTCCGCCGAGTATGTGCTGTCGGGCACCGTCAGCACGACACCCGACCGCATCCGGCTGTTGGTATCGCTGATCGACGGGCGGACCGGACGCCATCTCTGGTCGCACCCCTTTGAGAGCCCATTCGTCCCGGCTCGGATCGTCGACACCAGGGCGGAGATCGCACAGCGAGTGGTCGACACCTTGGCCCGCCCTTATGGCGTCATCTACGAGGACAAGATTGCGGGATTGACCACCAGGGCGCCGGAGCGGTTCAGCTCCTATGAGTGCCTGCTGCTCTTTTACGCCTACTGGCGCCGCACGGGCAGCTCCATCGGCCCATCCACGCGAGATTGCCTCGAGCGGGCGATCGTCGAGGACCCGGACTATGCCGATGCCTGGGCCGCTCTCGCTCTAGTCTATGCCGATATCGTGCGCTTCGGAGTTCAGACCGACCCGCTTCCCTTCGATCCTCTCGAGCGAGCGCTGGAACTGGCCCAGCGCGCGGTCACCTTGAGCCCCGACACGCCGCTCGGTTATCAGGCGCTGCATCTGGTATTCTGGCTGAGGCGCGATGTCGAGCAGAGCTTCGCCGCAGCTCGCGCCGGCCTGGCACAGGCCCCGAACAATCCAGAGCTCCTGGCCGATCTCGGCGGCCGTCTTTGCCTGAGAGGGCAGTTCGCCGAAGGTCTTCCGCTGCTGACCGAATCCTTCTCCCGCAATCCCGGCCAGTCCACATTCTATCGTCTCGGCTTCTTCGTCGCCTATTACATGGACCGGCAATATCAGGCCGCATTGAACGAAGCCCTGAAGATCGACCTGCCGGACAACCGGTTCACGCAAATCGCCCGCGCGACCGCTTACGCCGAGCTCGGACGGAACGACGAGGCCACCGCGGCCATCAAGCTGCTGCTGAAGATCGATCCGGGCTACGGGGAGTACGTCGTGGCCGATCTACAGGCCCGCAACGTCGCGCCGGAGATCATCCGCGCCCTCGTCGAGGGCCTTCGCAAAGCGGGGCTCGCTATACCGAAGGCGGGAACCTAGCTGCTCTTCATTGCGCACGGAGCCGACCATCCCGCCTGCATGTTCACAGTTGCGATCGGGTTCTTTTCCAACGGCGCTCTGGTCATATTCAAACAGTTAGCGCAACCGTAAATTACCGTTGGATACCTGTCGCAGCGCCATCGGCGGCCGTCCTAATCGCTGTTGCTGAAGATTGCGGCTCGGGCGGTCTCTGTCGGCATCGGTCGACGATGCTCTCGACGTCAAGCTCAACCCAGCCCGCTCGAACCGACCCTTCCAAGACAAGCCACCTTTGGAGACGTCACACCAAATTCTGACTGACATTCACTGCGAGGAATCAAAAAAAATGACAAAATATCCAGGGAGCCGCGCCGTACCATTGGCGATAGCAATGTTGGGACTGCTCGCAGCCTGTGCTCAATCTCAATCCGGATCGTCTTCGACGGCCCCAACGCAGCCGCCGGACGGCTTCGTCCGGATGCAGCAGGTCCATGCCGCCTTCATCGGCAGCGGCAGCACCGGCGACGGCACGCTGACCTATCGTGGCCGCACCTATCCCTTCACGGTCAGCGGCCTCGGTGTCGGAGGAATCGGCGTCTCCACCGTCGACGCGCAGGGCGAGGTGTATGGCATGGGGGCGCTGCAGGACTTTCCTGGCACCTATGCCCAGGGTCGCTATGGTTTCGCCGTTGGCGAAACCAGCGCCGGCGATCTCTGGCTCAAGAACGGAAACGGCGTGGTCATGCACCTGAAGGCGAAGCGGACCGGGCTGATGCTGAGCCTGGGCGGTGACGCGGTCGTCATCACCATGCACCAGTAGCGTCCGGTTGCAGGCAACGAACCAGAAGGCAAGCTGCCCGGGGACGAGTGTCCATGGAACAGGGAGGAGCCGGGATGGAGCGCATCAGGGAGGAGTGCTCTCGGCGCACGCTCGATATCGGCCTGGTTGCCGGAGAGCCGGGAGCAGCTGCTTCGACGGCAACGGCAGCGGCCCATGGCGAGACGTCGACGCACGCAGAGATCGAAGCACGACCGATCGGGCTGGCCATACGGGATATCCCCACTTGCCTGAGCGATCTCGGGACTATGGTCTCGCTCACGCGCGGCACCGCCGCTTACCACGAGGGCGACCCCGCCTCGCACTGGTACCAGGTGGTTTCCGGAACCGGCTGCACCAGCAAGCTGCTGTCCGACGGGCGCCGCCAGATCGGCCACTTCCTTCATGCCGAGGATTTCTTCGGCTTCGAGGCGGCCGAGGCATACGGGTTCGGCGCGGAGGCCCTCACCGATATGGTCGTCATCCGCTATCCGAAGCGCTGCACCGAAGCCCTCGCCCAGATCGATGGCGCCGTCGGCCGCTGTTTCCACGACATTGCCTGCCGGTCCCTCACCATCGCGTATGACCGCCTGCTGACGCTTGGACGCAAGACCGCGAACGAGCGCGTTGCCACCTTTTTGCTGGAACAGGCCGATGCTGCGCCGGGCGGACGGACGTTCAGCCTGGAGATGTCTCGCGCAGACATCGCCGATTATCTGGGCCTTACCCTCGGGACCATCAGCCGGACCCTCGGCGACTTCAAGCAGGCCGGCCTTATCGACATGGCCGGGCCCCATCATCTCGTGCTGCTGGATCGGGCGCTCCTCGGAAAGCTGGCCGAAGGCGATGAACCGGCCACCCAAACCGAGCGGGCCTGCATGCCGATGGAACAGCCCCTTCGTCGCTGCGCGCTGCACCTTTGACCACCGCAGTTGAGCGGCCGCACCTCAGTGATTCCGATACGCGGCCAGGAAGCGGCGGCCCTCGGCCAGGATCGCCTCGACCCCGGGTGATCGGTGCGGCCGATGTTCCAGTTCGTCGACCAGCGCCTGGATGTCCTCAAGAAAGGGATTGTGCCAGTGGAGATGGCGGTGCAGTTCCAGCGCCAGGATCTCGGTATGGGTCAGGGCATAGCCTTCGTGCTTATCCATGGCGGCTGGCGCCGGCGCCCTTCGGTCGGCTTCCTCTGTCGCTCATCGCAGCAAGAGAGCGGCCCTGATCCGCCTTGCCGACACTGTGCCAGGCCGCCGAGAATCGGTTCGATGGGATCGGGCTCATGTTACCCTCCCTGCCGCTGCTGCTCGAACGCGGCCGCCGCCTCTTCTGCCGAATGGAAGAACATGCTCGCACCGATCCGGTCGGCGAGGCCGGATCGTTCCATCGCGGCACGCGGCAATCGGTGTAGATCCGCCACCGCGAAGGAGATTCCCCGCCGGCTCAGCTCGGTGTGGACATCCTCGAGCGCCTCGACGGCGCTGCTGTCGAGGTGGTTCATTGCACTTCCATCGAGGATGAACCAGTCGCCGGCCTGAGCGCCGTCCGCAAGCTCCAGCATCCGCCCCTTCACATAATCGGCGTTGAAAAACACGAGCGGGCCTTCGAGCAGATAGATGAGAAGCTCGGGAATAGGCTCGGCATCCGCGTGATGATGCAGCTTGTACAATTCCGACTTCCCCGGGCGCCGCCCGAGCAGAGCGTCACGAGGCCGCGAGCCGAGCCAGAGCAGATGGACGAGGCTGGCACCGACTGCCAGAGCGGTCCCCTGCAGCACGCCGAAGACCACGACGCCGACCATGGCGGTGATGGCGAGACAGAACTCGACGCGACTGATCCGCCACAGAAGGGCAAATCGCGGCGCGTCGACGAGATCAACAGCCGCGGACACCAGAACCGCCCCCAAGGCCGCGACCGGCAGGTAGGCCAGGATCCCGCCGGCGAACAGGGTGATCACGATCAGCGCGGTGGCGGCGAACAGCCCGGCGATCTGCGTCTTTCCGCCGACAATGTAGTTCACCGCCGTGCGGGAGTCCGAGCTGGTGATCGGGAAGGCGCCGAACAGGCCGGACGCGATGTTCGCGGCGCCGAACCCGAAAAGCTCGCGGTTCGCATCGACGGGAACATGGTATCGCGCGCCGAAGCTCCGCGCGGTGATGATGCCGGCGCCGAAGCTCACCAGCAAAACACTGAAGGACGCGAGCAGCAGATCCCCCGGCTCCACATTCTGCGGGACCGGCAGGGCCAGGGTCGGTACTGCCCCTGAGATGCCACCGACCATGCGGACGCCATAGCGCTGCAGGTCGAACACGACGCCTAGGCCTATGCCGATCACGACGGCCAGCAGCGGTGCCGGAAAGCGCGGTGCCAGCTGTCGCAGCACGCGAAGCAAGATCAGGAGGCCGAGCCCGACCGCCGTGGTGACGGCGTGCAGGTTGCCGATCTCGGACAGTGTTTCGACGATCGGCCGGATCAGGCCCTTGGCCTCGATGGCAAGGCCGGACAGCCGGCCGATCTGCCCGATGATCAGGTCGACGGCGATGCCGGCCAGAAAGCCCGTGAGCACCGGCCGCGAGAGGAAATCGGCAATGAAGCCGAGACGCACGGCCCCTGCCAGAATGCAGAGGACGCCGGTGATGACGGCCAGTGCCGCAACCACCGTGACCCGCTGATCCGGCGCCGTCACGCCGAGATAGAGCAGCGCGCTCGCGAGCACCAAGCAGGTCGCGCTGTCAGGTCCGACCATCAGCTGTCGCGACGACCCGAAGATCGCATAGGCGATCGTCGGGAAGATCGCCGCATAGAGGCCGACCTCGGGCGGCACGCCGACAATCGCGGGATAGGCGATCGCGGTCGGCAGCGCCACGGCAGCCACCGACAGGCCGGCCAGCAGATCCGATCCGAGCCACTCGGGCCGATAGCCGTTCAGTTGCTGCAGGATCGGCGGGATCCATTTGAGGATCGCCCCTCCCCCCGCCTGGGCAGCTGCGCGCCTGGTCATCGGATCGCAGTGCCCGGAGTGCGGCACCGCTCCACCAGCGCAAGCAAGTTTCGTGCGAGGGTTGCGCCTGACATGATGATTCCGTCCTATCCGTCAAACCCGATGACCGTGACGTTTCACTTCGTCATTGCCCTACGCTGACTTCGGAATCTTGACCTTGCTCTATCGCAAACCGTGATCGATTTCCCGATTCATCCGGCCGATATGCCGAATGTCTACGCGCCCAGGCTGTCGAACACATCCGGCACCAGCTTGCGGGGCGTGGCGTCCTCGACATAGTCCTTCGGCCGCTTGTGCCGCTTGCCGAGATCCGGGGCATCGAAGCCCAGATGCTCATAGGGGATCGACTGCAGCATGTGCGTGATGCAGTTGATGCGCGCACGCTTCTTGTCGTCCGACGGCACGATCCACCAAGGCGCATGCGGGGTATCCGTCATTCGCAGCATCTCGTCATACGCTCGCGAATAGTCCCACCATCGCCGATAGGATTCGAGGTCCATCGGACTCAGCTTCCATTGACGGACAGGGTCTTCGATCCTGCGCCGGAAACGCCGCTCCTGCTCGTCCTCACTGACGGTGAGGAAATACTTGAGAAGAGTAATGCCCTGCTGGACGAACACCGCCTCGACCTTGGGCACCATCTCGAGGAAGCGGTCTGCTTGGGCGTCCGAGCAGAACCCCATCACGCGCTCGACGCCCCCGCGATTGTACCAGCTGCGGTCGAAGATCACGACCTCGCCCGCCGCAGGGAAGTGCGAGATATAGCGCTGGATATAGATCTGAGATTTCTCACGTTCAGTGGGAGCAGGCAGCGCCACCACTCGAAAGATGCGCGGGCTGACACGCTCGGTGATCCGTCTGATCAGACCGCCCTTCCCCGCGGCATCCCGACCTTCGAAGATGATGATGATGCGCGCGCCGGTCTCGCGCACCCAGGTCTGGAGATGCGACAGCTCGATCTGCAGGCGGGCGATTTCCTTCTCGTAGTGCTTGTTGCGGCCGGCCTTGTCATCGCCGTCGTGAGTTTTTCTTTTCTGGCTCATCTGATCCTCCCTGTGAGGCGGCCGGTGCCGTTCTAGCCACCGCGGGCGCCCGGGATCGGGTCTTCTATTCCGCGGCGGTTTGATATCGCTGCGGCACTGCATCGATCGCCGCCAGCAGTTGGCTCCTGAGATCGTCCCGCTGCTGAGAGCTCTCGGCGGCGTAGTTGAGATTCTTGAACACCCCGGTGAGCCGGGTGAAGAAGTCGCGCGCCGCCGCCTTGTCGCTGAAATCGAAGTCTCGCCTGGCCACCTGCATCACGATGTCGAAGGTCTCCTGCTGCCGTTTGAGCGGCGCGGATGCGTCGACGTCGTCGAACGCGTCCTGCTGCAGATAGACCATGTCGAGGAATAGAGCCTTCTGCTGGGTAACGAAGTCGTCGATCGAGACGCCCTCCTCGCCGGTGACCTGCATCATGCGGGCGATCTCGTCGCCCCGGCGCAGCAGCCCGACCATCTCCTCGACCCGTCCGGCCCAGCCGGCGTCGATATGGTCCCGGTACCAGTCCGCCAGCTGCGGATGATAACGCGACCAGGACAGCAGAGGGTCCACCGCCGGATAGAAACGCTTGTAAGCCCGGTCGTAGGACAGCCCGAGGAACGTCTTGACGGTCCCGAGCGTCGCCTGGGTCACCGGCTCCTCGAAGTTGCCGCCGGCCGGCGAGACGGTGCCGATCATCGTCAGGCTGCCGAGCGCGCCATCCGCCAGCCTGATCACCCCGGCGCGCTCGTAGATGCCCTTGATCGCGGAATCGAGATAGGCCGGGAAGGCCTCTTCGCCCGGAATCTCCTCGAGGCGCCCGGACGTCTCCCGCATCGCCTGGGCCCAGCGCGAGGTGGAGTCAGCGATCAGCAGAACGTCATAGCCCATCTGCCGGTAGTATTCGCCCAGCGTGATGCCCGTATAGATCGACGCCTCGCGCGCGGCCACGGGCATGGAGGACGTGTTGCAGATGATCACGGTCCGATCCATCAGCGTGCCCTGGCCGGACGGGTCGGGCTGGCTCGGGAACTCGGTGATCGTCTCGACCACCTCGCCGGCCCGCTCGCCGCATGCGACGACGATGACGATGTCCACCGCCGAAAATCGAGAGATCAGCGACTGGAGCACGGTCTTTCCGGCGCCGAATGGGCCGGGGATGCAGCCCATGCCGCCGCGGGCGATCGGAAAAAAGGTGTCGATGAGCCGGATGGTCGTGATCAGCGGTTCGGACGGGTAGAGCCGCTCGACCTGGCCGAGCGACACGAGCGCCTCTGGAATGGGCCGCCGGACCGGCCAGCGCTGGACCAGGTTGAGGTCGTGCTTCCGCCCCCGCCCGTCCTGAACCGTCGCGACGACCTCCTCGATCGCGAACGACCCTTCGCGGATCCGCTCGACCGTCACCTCGCCCGGCATGGCGAAGGGCACCATGATCCGATGCTCGAACCGACCCTCCGGCACGGTGCCGATCACGTCCCCTGCCCTAAGGATGTCACCGGCCTTGGCTTTCGGCGTGAAGGCCCATTTCCGCGTCGTGTCGAGTGGGTTGACGAGAACTCCGCGGGGCAGGAAGAAACCATGCTGCGAGGCGATCTCGGCCAGCGGATTCTGCAGCCCGTCGAAGACGCCGCTCAGCAGTCCCGGCCCCAGGGCGACGGACAGCATCTCGCCGGTCTGGATGACCTTGTCGCCGATGCGGACTCCGCTTGTGCTCTCGAACACCTGGGCTTCGGCCGAGGGGCCGCGCACGCGCAGGACCTCCGCCTTGAGATATTCCCGTCGCCCCCCTTCCCGCTCCGGCCCATGCGGAATGATGTAGATCACCTCGTTCTTCACCAGGGGTGTGTCGCCAATCGGCGCGATCGTCACCAGGTCGTCCTGCACGGCGACGACTTCGGCCGTCGGCTCGGGAAGGTTTGACGGGCTGGTCATGGGCGGGCCTCCTGGCTTGCGGCTCGATCGGCAGGCGGGATGGCGGTACGGGGCGCTGTGCTCAGCGCCTCGGCCAGCAGCTTGCGCAGCCTCTCGGCCGCCTTGGCGGTGCTATACAGGCTCCAGCGCTCGACGATGATCCAGCGCAGCACGTAGACGACCACCGCCTCGAAATCGAAGTCATGGCCGCTCGCCAGCCGGTCGATCTGGGTGAAGGCCTGGGTCAGGACCAGGCGCTCCAGCGCGATGTGATTGCCGGATCGCAGATGCTGGTCGGCCTCGGCCACCCAGGGCATGAAATGCGAGAGGCCGAAGCCGGGATCGCTCCAGTTCTCCTGGATGCGGCGGCACCACCGGCCGAACCCCCATGACGCAACGTCTCCGGGGTCTGCCGCCCCATCCCGCCGGCGCCGGAGCGCGGCGATGATGGTCCGGGTCTCCATGCGGCCCTGCACCAGAGCCTGCAGCGTCGGATGGTCGTCGAGCTCGGCCATGACGCTGCGCGCCAGCGCGATGATCTCGGCATCGGTCCGGTACTGTCCGACCCCGGTCCAGGCGGTGACGCCGATCACCCGATCCAGCAGCTTGCGATCATCGGGGCGGAGCAGCTTCAGCCGCTCCTCGAGCCGGAACTTCGAGAGTCCGGTGCCGTGCTCGGTGAAGATCCTGCCGATATGCGGCAGGCTCGACATCAGCGTGATGTAGCGCAGCCGGTCGCTCATCGGTTAGCGCGCCACCCCTTCCATCAACGCCCGGAATCGCGGTTGCAGATGCTTGCCCAGCAGGGTGGCGACCGCCTCCTCCGTCACATCGATCGACAGGTCGCGGTCGACCAGCCTGACCCGGATGCCCTGCAAGCCCGGAGCGACGGAGAAGGTGACGCCCTTTCTGAGCACACTGGCGGCGACTGCGACGACGAAGTGAGTCAGGGTTCCTTCGCGCGCGTTCTCGGGCGATTGCTGCAGATCCTCGAAGCTGACGACGCGATCGGGAAGGAGGATCTCCAGCCGGTCATCGGCGGTGACGCCCGCGTCCTTCGTCGCCTTGGCGGCCATCGCCAGGATCAGACGCTTCAGGAACTCCTCATCCATGAGCGTTTCGCCGAGCAGGCGCTTCGTGTCCTCGCTGATGCGGTGCCCAAGCTCGTTCCGGAGCTTGAGAACCAGATCGCGCGCGGCGACCTTCAGCGCATCCTGCGCGGCCGCCGTTTCCGCAGCGGCCTCCCGCCTCGCACGGTCCAGCGTCTCCCGCGCTCGGGCTTCGGCCTCGGCCACGAGCTTGTCGGCCTTGGCCTTGGCGAAGGAGACGATTTCCTCGGCCTGCGCCTGCCCGGCAGTGACGCCCTCGGTCCGGAGCCGATCGATCAACCCCTGCACCCCTGCCCCGGCCGGGGACACATCCGCCTGCGATTTCGCCATGGTCTCCTCCTAGGCGGGAATGGTGCCGCTCAGCACGAGGGCGAAAACCAGGGCGAAGACGGAGAAGCCCTCCAGCACGGCGGCGGGTGTCAGCGAGATGCCGAAGATCTCCGGCTTCGCCTTGGAAGCGTTGATCGCGGCGGCCACCGCCTCGCCCTGGCGTATTCCGGCAAAGACCAGGGCCAGGCCGGACATCAGGCCGATGCCGAAGATCGCCGCCGCCGCCGCCGCCGTCATGGGGTCGCGCTGCAGCGAGAACATGATGACGATGCCATAGATGACCTGGGACGACGGCATCAGCGAGACGCCGATGTTGCGGCCATGGCCGCTCTCGGTGTCGATCATGGCGCCGATCGCGGCGCTGCCGCCGATGGCGCAACCGATGGAGCTCCCGATCGCCCCGAGCGCCACCGGCGCGAAGAGGCCGAACCATCCGAGCGCCAGAACGAATTCATTCACGGGCCTGTCTCCTGCGTTCGAAGGGGCGGAACGGCGTGCCCTCTTCCTTCAATCCCCAGCTGAAAAACTCGATCACATTGAGCCGCAGCCCGTGGACGAAGCCGGCAATGAGGCCGAGGCCGATATTGATGACGTGACCGAGCACCAGCACGAGGAGGGCGATGAGCACCCCGATCCCGGGCGCAGCGTGGACGAGCTGGCCCGACAGCGTGTTGATCGTCTCGGCCAGCGAGGCGGCCGCGAGCCCCAGGGCGAACAGCCGCATGTAGCTGAGGACGTCGCTGAAGATGTTCGTCAGGCGGAACGTCGCGACGAGCCCGTCGAGAATGCGGAGCAGCAGGGTCTTGGCCGAGGTGACCCGCCGGTCGCTGGCGAAGACGCCGACGACCAGGAGGCCAAGGACGATCAATATGATTCCCATGGTCGCCAAGGGGGGGATCGCCGAGGCGAGATAGGCCGTCACGCCGCCGACGGCGACAAGGCACCAGCCCAGTGGCTGGATGCGGGCATTTCGCGTCTTCGCGTGCCAGGCGCTCATCAGATTGGCGATGACGATGTGCAGGCCGCCGATCGCCAGCGTGATCCGCATCATCGCATCGACATTCTTCAGATCCATGATCTTGAGGCGGCCGAGCAGGCTGTCGGGCGGCGGCGTCACGCCGAAATAGCTGCCGGTGATGACGCCGAAGAACGTGGTCGACACCATCAGCCAATAGCCCATGACGAGCATGCGCCGCCCGGTCTCCGAGCCGGTGAAGCGTTTGCGCATCAGGTGCAGGACGGCCAGCAGGGCCAGCCCATACCCGACATCCGTCATGATCATGCCGAAGAAGATGATAAAGGATACGTAGACGATCGCCGACGGGTCCCAATCGCGATAGGACGGCGTCTGGTAGAACTCGACGAGGCTCTCGCCACCCGCCAGCGCCGGCCGGTTCGCCAGCAGGGTCGGGGGGCGCTCGCCTTGGAGCGGTTCCTCGACCGTGACCGCGAGCCCGAATTCGTCTGCGAGGCGCTCGACCTGCGGCAGGCGGTCGACGGGAACCCAGCCCTGCGCGACGAAGACGCGGTCGACATCATCGGTTTCCAGCGAGACGCGCTTCAGCGCGGCGTTGTCCTGGACCTGGGCCAGGTTCTGGTCGAGCAGAACCCGCCACTTGGTCAGCTTGCGGCGCTCAGACCAGAGATCCTCCAGGCCGACCTCGATATCCTCGAGTTGCCGATCAAGCGCGGACAGCGAATGGGCGCCGACCCGCGTGCGCGGCACCGGCATGGCGTCCATGGGCGGCTCGTCGGGCGAGAGCAGCACCACATAGGCGTTGTGGCGATCACGATGGACGATCTCGACGACCCGGTCGCCCGCCTCGATCGGATTTTCCTTGGAGCGGGGCACGACATAGAACCACAGCCGATGGCCGCCCATCTGGTCGAGCCCCGGGAAGGAGAACTCGCCCCAGGGCCTCACATCCTCGATCCGCTTCAGCAGGGCCGCCTTCCGGTCCTCGGCGTCGAGCAGCGCCTGCTTGTTGGCGCTGATTGCCTGAACCAGCGTTGCCGCGTCGAAATCCTGGTCGGACAGCACGGGACGGCGCGGGGAAGGACAATCCATCAGCCAGCGCAGCGCCGCGACGGCATCGCGGCCCGTGCCGCTCGGAACCGCCTCCAGCTCTTTCTGCGCCGGCCGCAGCGGGATCAGATGCATCCTCCCGAAATCCTGCACTCTTTGCAGGATCCTCTCCTTGTCCGCGACGGCGCCGACAAGAGCGACCTTCCTGAGCGCCACGATCGTCATAGCTCTGCGACCCGTTGCTCGGCCGACCGGCTGGCGGTCTTGCGTTTGGAGATCTTGGCGCGAATGACGGCGTCGCGCTCGGCATCGGCGAGCGCCATCCTGATGCGGCGGATCGTGTCCCGCGCCTGCGGAATCAGCACCTTTTCGAACAGGTTCACGCGGCGCGAGATGACGATCTCGGCCTTGACCAGCCGGTCGGCCCGCTCGCGGGCGACATCGAGCTCCACGCTCATGCGGACCAGGTCCTGAAGGGCGGCGACGACCGGGTCGACCCAGTGAGGGCGGCCGAGCCGCGGATACGGCTCGAGCTCGATCCGAAGATCATCGAGCCGCGGCAGGACGGTCCCGGACAGGTTCTGCTCGCCGACCGTCACCTCTTTGAGACGGACGAGCCCCGAAATCGGCACGTAGTCGTTCGCAAGCATCGGGATGGCGTCGGCGGTCGCCTGAAACCGATCCTGGAATTCCTTTTCCCGTCGGGAGAGACCGTCACGGGCCCGGGCGCGCTCGGCCAGGATCTGCAGCCGCTTCAGCTCCAGGGACGGCAGGAATTGCCGGTATTCGGCGAGCTGGCGCGTCTCGCGGGCGAGCGTCGACTTGTTGAGTGCCGGCTTGGCCATCAGGCGGCCTCGGATTCGCTCTTCTGCCCGGCCGAGGCCGGATAGTATTTGTCGACCAGGGACTGCTTCATCAGCAGCTGCTCCGGCTGGAAGCATTCGGCGAGCGTCTGCCAGCAGAGGTCGAGCGCCGCTTCGAGCGGCAGCGACACCTCGATGTCCATGAAGCGCTTGCGGAACAGATCGCCGAACTTCAGCAGCCGGTGGTCGTGATCGGACAACTCGAACGCCATCGCCTGCTTCTGGGCCGCGTCGCGCGCGCCGGAATAGAGACGGATCATGGTGTTCATGATCTGGCTGTGGTCCTCGCGCGTGACCTTGCCGATGACGTGCTGCTTGAGACGCGACAGCGACCCGAAGGGATCGATGACGCGGCTGTGTAGATAGAACTGGCCCTCGGTGATGTAGCCGGTGTTGTCGGGCACGGGGTGGGTCAGGTCGTTGCCCGGCATCGTCGTCACCGCAAGGATGGTGACGGAGCCCGAGCCCTTGAAGTCGCACGCTTTTTCGTAACGGCGCGCCAGCTGCGAATAGAGATCGCCCGGATAGCCGCGATTGGCCGGCACCCTCTCCATGGCGATGCTCACCTCCTTCATCGCGTCGGCAAAGGCGGTCATGTCGGTGAGCAGCACCAGCACCCGCTTGCCTTCCTCCACCGCGAATTTTTCGGCGACGGCCAGGGTCAGGTCGGGAACCAGCAGCCGTTCGACCACGGGGTCCGAAGCCTGGTTGATGAACATCACCGTGCGCGGAAAGACGCCGGCATCCTCGAACCGCCGACGAAAATAGGCGTAATCGTCGAAAATCAGGCCGAGACCGCCGAAGACGACGACATCGGCATCGGCCTGGATGCCGATCCTGGCGAGCAGTTGGTTATACGGCTCGCCGGAGACCGAGAAGATCGGGATCTTCTGGCTTTCGACGAGGCAGTTGAAGACATCGATCATCGGCACGTCGGTCCGGATCATCCGCGAGGCGAGCACCCTCTTCATCGGATTGGCGGATGGGCCGCCGATCGGCACCGTCGGATCATTGGACAGTTCCGGCCCGCCATCGATCGGCTTACCCGCCCCGTCGAAGACGCGCCCGAGGATGTTGTCCGAATAGGTCACGCGCATCGGCTCGCCGAGGAAGCGCACCGAAGCGTTGTTGGGAAGGCCCTTCGTGCCGGAATTGACCTGAAGCGAAATGACGTCCCGGTCGATATTGATAACCTGTGCCAATGATCGGAAACCGCGTTCGCTGTCGACGATGGCGAGGTCATTGAGGCAAGGCCGGTTCTCGTCGCCAGAGCCGCTGGACGCGACTTTGATCCGAATGATGTCGCCGACGATGTCGAATATTCTCGTGTGAGAAACGAGCATTCCGCTCTCCAGTCCGGGCGCAGGCCAGGATGAGCTGATTTCACTAGCACGGGGGGGCGCCACCGTATTTGCGCTGGAGCAAATCGGTCGCTCCCAAATGGCGCTATACCAGCCTCATCGTGGCTGAGAGCTCGGTCATGGACATGCTCCGAAAGAGCAGGATGGGCCGCTCCGGCGCCCGCTTCACCGGCTCCTTGACCGGTCGCGATGGAGACTTGGATGACTAGAGCAAGGGCTGCTGTGGTTCTCCTGGTCGCGGCTTTGCTGGGCGCGTGCAACGACGAACAGCAGGCGGAGACGGCCAAGCCCCCGCGCCCGGTCTCGGCGGTCCAGGTCGGATCGGTGGAGTCGCTCGGACAGCGCCAGTTCATCGGCCGTGCCCGCGCCGAGACGGATGCCGTCCTGTCATTCCGTGTTTCCGGCCGGATCCTCGACCTTCCGGTGAAAGTCGGACAGGTGGTCACGAGCGGCGAAACCATCGCGAGACTCGATGACGCCCCCTACCGGTCGGACGTGACGCGGCTCGAATCCGACCTCAATGCCGCACTGGCCGAATTCAGGGCCAAGGACGAGCAGTACAAGCGTGTCGTTCCGCTGGTCGAGAGCGGCACCTATTCCAAGGCGCGCCTGGATACCTCGCAGGGCGAACGCGACACCGCGGAAGCGCGCGTGGAATCGGTGCGTGCGGCACTGACGAAGGCCAGCATCGATCTCGGCGACACGATGCTGGCGGCGCCATTCGACGGCCGCGTGGTGGCGGTCTATCCCCAGGCCTTCGAGGATGTCCGCGCCCAGCAGCAGGTCATCCGGCTGCTCGATCTCCGCCGGATCGAGGTCGTCGTCGATATTCCCGAAACATTGATCGCGCTCGCCCCCCTCGTCGACACCGTGAGCGTGCGGTTCGATGCCTTTCACGACGTCGAATTGACGGGCACGATCAGCGAGATCGGCGCCGAGGCCTCACGAACGACGCGCACCTATCCGGTCACGGTCGTGATGGATCAGCCGGACAACGTCTCGATCCTGCCCGGCATGGCGGGGTCGGTCCGGGTGAAGTCGGTGAAGGCAGGATCGGAAGCCAGCGTCTCGCGCGTCGTGCCTCCCGCCGCGCTCCGTCCGATCAAGCCGGGCAGCGACGCCATGGCCCTGTGGGTGATCGACCCCGCCACCAAGACAGTGTCCCTTCGGCCGGTATCGGTCGGCCGGACGGTCCGGGGCGGCGTCGAGATCTCCGAAGGCATCTCGGCCGGGGAATGGGTCGTCATGGCTGGCGCCAACAGCCTCGTCGAGGGAGAGCAGGTGCGTCTGCCGGAAACGGAGCGCGCGCCATGAGCATTGCCGCCTCGGCTGTCGACCATCCGACGGTGACCTGGTTCGGGGCCGCGCTCATCCTTCTCGGCGGGTTCGCATCCTACTTCGCGCTCGGCCAGCTCGAGGATCCGGAGTTCACCGTCAAGACCGCGATCGTCTCGACCACCTATCCCGGGGCCAGCCCCGAGGAGGTCGAGCAGGAGGTCACCGACAAGATCGAGATCGAGCTGCAGAAGCTGAAGGAGCTCGATTCACTGGAAAGCTATTCGCGGGCCGGATGGTCACGGATCAAGGTCAACATCAAGGCCTCGTACAGCTCGGAAGATCTCCCGGCGATCTGGGACAAGGTCCGGGCGCGGGCCGATGATGCGGCGCGCGAGCTTCCTCCCGGCGCCGTCGCGCCGGTCGTCATCGACGATTTCGGCGATGTGTTCGGCCTGCTGCTCGCCGTCACCAGCGACGGCTTCAGCCCCGGTGAACTCAAGGACTACGCCGAGGAGCTGAAGCGCGAGCTCAGCCTCGTTCCCGGGGTGGCCCGGGTCGACCTGTGGGGCGCGCAGGAGCGCCGGGTCTATCTGGATGTGCGCCAGAGCCAGCTGGCGCAGCTCGGCATCTCCGAGCTCACCATCGCGCGCGATCTACAGACGCAGAATGCCGTGGTCGACGGCGGGCGCGTGTTCGTCGGCGACAGCAAGATCAGGATCGCGCCCACGGGCACATTCCCGCAGGCCGAGGATATCGGCCAGCTGGTGTTGCAGCCCACTGCGCTCGATCTCATCCAATCGGCCAGCCGGCCGATCGAACGGAGCGCCAACGAGATCATCAGGCTGGCCGATGTCGGGGAGATCCAGGAGGGATACCAGGATCCGCCGCGTCAGCTCATGCGCTTCAACGGCCAACCGGCGATCGGGATCGCCCTCACCAACCGCCCCGGCGAGAATGTCGTGAAGGTAGGACAGGCCGTGGACCGCCGGCTCGACGAACTCGTGCACGACCTCCCGGTCGGCATCGAGATCGAGAAGGTCAACTGGCAATCCGAGACCATCGCGCTTTCGGTGAAGGGCTTCTTCATCAGCCTGCTGGAGGCCATCGTCATCGTGCTTGCCTGCCTGGCGATTCCGATGGGCTGGCGCATGGGCGTCATCATCGGCACGGCGCTGCTGCTGACGGTGATGGCGACCTTCCTGCTGATGGCGATCTTCGGAATCGATCTCCAGCGCATGTCGCTCGGGGCGCTGGTCATCGCGCTCGGCATGATGGTCGACAATGCCATCGTGGTCGCCGACGGCCATGCGGTGCGCATCGACCGGGGCATGGAACCCCGGGCGGCGGCGATCGAGGCGGCCACCCAGCCGTCGATGCCGCTGCTGGGCGCGACGGTGATCGCGGTGATGGCGTTCTACCCGATCTTCGCCTCGGATGAGAGCGCCGGCGAATACTGTGCCAGCCTGTTTTCGGTCGTCGCGATCTCGCTGCTCGCCTCCTGGATCCTGTCGGTCACAATCACGCCGCTGCAATGCATGGCGATGCTGAAGCCGCAGGCCGCGACGGGGGCCGATCCCTATGACAGCCGGTTCTACCGCGGCTTCCGGGCGCTTCTGCATGGCGCGATCCGCATCCGGTTCCTGACCATCGCGGGCGCCGTCGCGATACTCGTCGGGGCGGGGGCCCTGTACGGCAACGTCACCCAGCTGTTCTTCCCCGACGCGGCGATGACGAAGTTCATGATCGACTACTGGATGCCGGAAGGCACCCGGATCGAACGGGTGTCGGAGGACCTTACCGAGATCGAGGACCGGCTGCGGCAGGATCCCCGCGTGGCCGAGGTGGCGAGTTTCATCGGCAGCGGTCCGCCGCGCTTCTACCTTCCGGTCGAGCCCGAGGCCGAAAACTCCGCCTATGGCCAGATCGTCGTCAACGTCCATGACCAGGGCGAGATCGACGGGCTGATCGCCGGGCTCCAGCCCTGGCTGGCCGATCGCTTCCCCGAAGCCCTTGCGCCGCTGCGCAAGTTCACCGTCGGGCCGGGCGACACCTGGAAGTTCGAGCTGCGCATCAGCGGCCCCGGCGACGCCGACGCCGCCACCCTGCGCACGGTCGGCAACCAGGTGCTGGATATCCTGCGTGCCAGCCCCTATGCCGGGCTGAGCCAGACCGACTGGCGCCAGACGGTGCTGGAGATCCGGCCCGAATACAACGCCGCGCGCGCCAGCTGGGCCAGCATCACCCGCGACGATATCGCCCGCACCACGCGCCGCACCTATGACGGCCTGCCGATCGGCCTCTTCCGGGATGGCGATGAGATCATCCCGATCGTGATGCGCAATGTCGAGGCGGAGCGCAGCCGGCCGGAGGATATCGATGTCGTGGGCGTGCGCGGCGTGGCCAGCACCTCCGCCGTGCCGCTGGCGCAGGTGGTGAGCGGCATCGATCTCGCCCCTGAGCAAGCGGTGATCGCGCGCTACAACCGCCGTCCCACGCTCACCGTCCAGGCCATTCCCGCGCTCGGCGTCACCTTCCCGACGCTGTACAAGGATGTGGCGGGCAAGATGGAGGCTCTTGCCTTGCCGCCGGGCTACCGGATCGAGTGGGGTGGCGAGCAGGAGAACAGCACCAAGAGCCAAGCCTCCCTGATCCCCGGCGTGATCCCCGCGCTCGCGGTCACCGCCTTCATCATGGTGACGCTGTTCAACGCCTTGCGGCCGCCGCTGGTGATCGCGCTCACCATCCCGTTCGCCCTGGCCGGAGTGGTCTTCGGCCTGCTGATCACCGGCGTGCCGTTCGGGTTCGTCGCGCTGCTGGCGGCGATGAGCCTCGCCGGCATGATGATCAAGAACGGGCTGGTTCTGCTCGACGAGATCGAGACCGGAATCGCCCGTGGGCTGGATCGCTATACGGCCACGATCGAGGCGGCGGTCTCACGCTTGCGGCCCGTGCTCCTGGCCGCGGGGACGACCGTCCTCGGCGTGATCCCCCTCCTCCACGACGTCTTCTGGGTCGGCCTGTCGGTCACCATCATGGCGGGGCTGAGCTACGGCACGATCCTCACGATGATCCTCCTCCCGGTTCTCTACGCCACGCTCTACCGTCTCCACCGGGCCGAACCCACACCCAAGATCACCGATCAGGTTCCTGCCCCGGGACCGGCAAGCTCGGCCGGGGGCGGCATGGCGACTGTGGCTGCGGGCTCGGAGAGCCGGGTCACGACGTGAGACTGCCTCCGCCGATCCGGTCAGCCGAGATGGTGCTTCACACGACGCTCAGGGCCGTCGCGCGGCTCCTCGCCGTGTTCGTCCTCTCGGGATCTCGTTCCCGACCGTGCATGTCGCCGGCGGCGAACCTTTGGCCGCCGTCGCGCAGCAGGGGCTCGAACTCGTCCAACCGCCGGCGGCGACAGCGTAGGTCCGAGGCATCGCAAAAATGCGCCAGATCAAAACTGCCGCTGCGGATCGGCGGTAACGTTGCGGACGCGGTTGTGCATGCCACGCCGCTCGGCTTCAAGCCGGGCGGCCGCCGGCCGACAGCGCCAGTCCGCCGTGCCGAGGTCGCCATGTCCCGCGCACCGAACAGTTCGAGGCCCGACGCAGCTTCGCCTCGCGATTGGCTGGGGCGGCTGCAGCTCACGATCGCCTGTATCCTCGCCCTTGCCACCGCCCAGTTCGGTGTCCCGGCGCCGGTGGCGGCGCAGACGGTGACGCCGACGGCCGTGGCCGGCACCGCGCAGACGACCGATCTGCGGACCCTGGTCGCCCGCATCGCGCTCTATCCCGACGACGTGCTGTCGCTGGTCCTGCCGGCCTCGACCGCGACGCTCGACGTGGTCGAGGCGGCCCGGTTCCTCGGCAAGCGGGAACAGGATCCGTCCCTGACCCCGGATCCGACCTGGGATCCATCGGTCATCGCCCTCCTGAATTATCCGGAGGCGCTGCGGCTGATGGATTCCGATCTCGACTGGACCAGCCAGCTCGGCCAGGCGGTCACCGACAACCTGGAAAGCGTGCTCGATGCCATCCAGGCGCTCCGGTCCGAGGCGATGAAGGCCGGATATCTGGCCTCCAACCAGCAGGTCTCGGTCACCCAGACCGTGGCCACGACCGCCACCGCGGGCAGCACCGAGCCCATCACCATCACCAGCACCGATCCCGACGTCGCCTACGTCCCGACCTATGATCCGGCCCCTGTCGTGAGCCAGAGCTATGTGGCGGCGGCGCCCATCGCCTACCCGGAGCCCTATCTCAACTATCAATACCCCGCCGCCCCTTTCTTCACCGGTCTCCTGTTCGGCACGGCGGTCGGCTACGGCATGGACTGGGACGACGACGACATCGACATCGATTTCGATGATGTCGACTTCGACGATATCGACTGGGACGATGTCGACTGGGACAAGGTCGACCGGCTTCGTCCCGACATCAATGGCGACGTCAACTTCAACAACTTCGTCAACAATGGCGTCCTGAAGAACACCGACCGCACGGCGCTGCAGTCCCGCATCAGCGAAAACCGCCAGAATTTCCGGTCCGCGCATGACCGGGTGGGCGACAGCGGGCAGCGTCGCTGGCAGCCGGATGCGGGCGCCGCCGGCAGGCTGCGGCAGAATGCCGACCGGCCGCGCCGGCAGGCACAGGGCCTGGCGCCAACGCAGCGGGCCGCGGCGGAGGGGCTGCGCCAGCGGCAGGGTGCCGGTGCGGCCGGGACCCAGCGGCAACGCGTCGGCGACCGCACGCCCCGCCGGGGGAACACCTTTGGTGGGGTGCAGCCGAGGCGCGAAACCGGCCGGGCTTCGACCCGCGGCCGCGAAAGCCTCGACCTGCCGCGCCGCCCATCCGTCGGCTCGCCCAGCCGCCCGACCCAGCGCCAGATGACGCAGCGCCCACGCCAACAATCTCCGGCCGTCCGGCAGCGCAGCGGCGGCTCCCGCCCCTTCGGCGGGGTGTCGAGCGGCAGCCGCACCCGCGTCGAATCGAATCGCGGCCATCGTGGCGGCGGAGGTGGTCGCGGCTTGGGTGGTCGTGGCGCTGGTGGCGGCCGTCGCCGCTGAACCTGAAGCAGAGAGCACATGTCATGGCGACATCGACCAAGCCTCCCTGGAAGCTCCACCTCGGCCACGCCGCGCTGCTCGCCATGCTGATGGCGACGGCGACGGCCCGGGCGCAGGAGGGTGACGGGCCGCAACGCTTCGACACGCCTGAAGCGGCCAAGGCGGCGCTGGTTCAGGCGCTGGAGGCGAAGGACGTCGACGGGCTGCTGCGCATCCTCGGCACGCGCTATCGCGACGACCTGCTGCCGGACGATGCCGCCGATACCGCTGCGGGGCTGGAGGAGGTGGCCGCGGCCGCCAAGGCGGGGGGGAAGCTGGAGGGCGACGGCGACCAGCGGACCATCGAGATGGGGACCGCCGGCTGGACCTTCCCGGTCCAGATCGTCCGCGATGCGGATGGCTGGCGCTTCGACACCGAGGACGGGCTGGACGAGATCCTGGCCCGCCGCATCGGCGGCAACGAGCTGAACGCGATCGAGGTGGTGCGCGCCTACGGGCCGGCGCAGATGGCCTATGCCTCGAAGGACCGCGACGGCGACGGCGTGCAGGAATACGCGCAGAAGCTGGTCAGCTCGCCGGGCCGGCAGGACGGGCTCTACTGGCCGGACTCGACTGATGCCGATCCCAGCCCGTTCGGGCCGCTGGTGGCCGAGGACATGCGGTATTTCGAGACCCGCCAGGCCGGCAATCCCTATCACGGCTACTACTTCCGGATCCTGACCCGGCAGGAGGACGGCGTTCCGGGCGGCCGGTACGACTACATCATCAACGGCAACATGATCGCCGGCTTCGCCATGATCGCGGTGCCGGCCGACTACGGCGAGACCGGGCGGACGACCTTCCTGGTCAGCCATCACGGCCAGATCCTGGAAAAGGACCTCGGCGACCGCACCGAGATCCTGGCCGCCGCGATTCAATCTTTCGCCCCCGACGACAGCTGGGACGAGCTGACG
>NZ_JASATH010000060.1:0-38529 GCF_038440215.1 Inquilinus sp. OTU3971
CCGCCCCCCCCCGCCCCCCCCCCCCCCCCCCACCCCTCCCCCTTCCCCCCTCCCGCAAGGGGAGGGGGGACTAGGAAGGGATGGGCTCAATCGGGCAGCTCCAATCATCTCATCCTGCCTTCGGCACGCGCACGGTCACCGGCATGCCCTGGCGCAGGGCCGGGTCGGGCTCGTCGACGATGATGCGCAGGCGGTAGACCAGGTCGGTGCGCAGCTCCGGCGTCTGCACCGTCTTCGGCGTGAACTCGGCGACCGGCGAGACGAAGCCGATCCGGGCGCGATAGGGCCGGTCCGGCCTGGTGTCCGTCATCACCTCGACCATCAGCCCCGGATGGACCCGGCCGAGATCGGGCTCGGCGACATAGGCGCGGATCCAGACCGGCTTGGTCAGCGACAGCACATAGGCGACGCTGCTGGGCGCCATGATCGCCCCGGGCTCGGCCACCCGCGACAGGATGATGCCGTCGGCCGGAGCCTTGAGCGTGGCGTCGGCCAGCGAGGTCTCGGCGGTGGCGAGATCGGCCTGGGCGGCGGCGAGGTTGGCGCGGCCGGCGGCGATGTCCTCGGCCCGGCTGCCCTCCAGCAGCAGTTCGAGCGCCTGCCGGTCCGCCTCCAGCCGCGCCTGGGCCATGTCGCGGGCGGCCAAGGTCTGGTCCAGCGTCGATTGCGGCGCGTTGCCCTTCTGGCGCAACTCCTGGGTGCGGTCGAAGGCCAGCTTGGCATTCGCAAGATCGGCTTCGCGCTCCGCCACCGTGGCGCGGGCCTGGGCGATCTCGGCAGCGCGCGGGCCGGCCACCAGCTTGTCGAGATCGGCCTGGCGCGCGGCGACGCTGGCCTTGGCCGCCGCGACGCTGTCCTGGAACGGACGCTCGTCCAGCCGCGCCAGCACTTGGCCTGCGGTCACCGCCTCGCCCTCCTCCAGCTTCATCTCCACGAGACGGCCGGAGACGCGGAAGCCGAGCTCGGCCTGGCGGATGTCGACATTGCCGTAGAGAGTCAGGGTGTCGCCCTGGCCCTGGCGCCAGCCCAGCCGGCCCGGCAGGTCGAACCACCAGCCAGCGGCGACCGCGGCCACGGCCAGGACGAAGATGGCGATGCGGATTTTCATGGCAGCTTCTCCGCCGCCAGGCCGCGCAGATAGATGTCGAGATGCCGGTCGATGAAGACGCCGAGGTCGAAGGTCTCGCTCGGACGCACGAAGGTGGTGCCCCAGATCACCGCCATCAGCAGCGGCGCGATCAGCAGCCGGGCGGCGTCGGCCGGATCGACCGGCCGGATCTCGCCGGCGGCGATGCCGCGCTCGATCAGGCCGGCGACGGTGCCGAGCATCCGGTCGATCACGGTCTCGCGCCAGAACTGCGCCAGCTCGGGGAATTGCGGGGATTCGGCGATGATCAGACGCGGGAACTTCTGCAGTGGCGACCCCGCCACGGTGCGCATGATGGCGCGCAGCAGTTGTGGCAGGATCTCCAGCACCGGCGTCCCGGGCCTCGCCGTCTCGCCGATCAGCCGCTCGACATTGGGCAGCACCGACTGGCGCACCAGCGCCTCGAACACCGCCTGCTTGCTGGGGAAGTAGAGATAGACCGTGCCCTTGCTGACCCCGGCTCGCGCGGCGATGTCGTCGATCCGCGTCGCGGCGAAGCCCCGCTCCACGAACAGCTCGAACGCCGCGTCCAGCAGCTCCGCCGGCCGCGCCTCCTTGCGCCGCTTCCGTGCCCCCTGAGCCATAACCGGTCCGCGCGCCTTCGTTAATGACTGACCAGTCAGTTATTAACGAAGGCGCGGTACGAGTCAAGGCTCCAACCGGACTGCCGGGCTGCCGGAGGCCGGCCGGATAACGCGAAAGGGCCTCTCCTCGCCGGGAGAGGCCCTTGATCGGTCATCGTCAGAAGGGTTCGGACCGCCGGGCGGATCGCGCTACTGGCCGATCTCGTCCAGCTCCTTCGGCAGGGCGCCGGACTCGATGACCCATTTCGCGCCGTCGAGCCGGGCCACCGCCGTCTCGCTGCGCTTCTGGCCCTTGTCGGTGACGGCGAAGGTCAGGGTCATTCGGCCGGCGGCAGGCTTGTCGAGGTCATAACGGCCCTCGACCTCGACGATGTCCTTCTCCTCTTCCGCCGCGCCGCCGTTGCCGGCACCGATCCGCAGCGGCTCGGCCGCGGTGATCCGGTCGTTCTCGAGCAGGAAAAGGCTGAGGTCGGTGAAGGAGAAGCCCTGATAGACCGCGACGCTGCGGACGACCAGGCCGTTGTGGCCCCCGAACTTCACCGCGGACAGCTCACCGGGATGGCCATAGGTACCGACATCGGCGAAGTCCGGGATGGCGGTGACGAATCCGGGACCGTCGAGGCCCGGGCGCGACGGGTCGGGACGCATGATGTAGGCCGAGAGCCGCGCGGCCTCGCCATGGCCCATGCCGCCGACGCGCCCGCGGGCCATGATCAGCAGGTCGAAGCCGTCATAGGCCAGCCGCTGGACCGGCCACAGGCAGTCCACCCCGTCATCGGTGTCCTTGGCCATGGTGTAGGACGAGTTCAGCGCCGCCTCGACCATGACGCCGAGCAGCGAATCGTCCTGCAGCATCGCGTCGGTCTCCGGGCACAGGACCGTCTTCGTCTCCGCCCGGGCCGGCGCCAGCGGGCCGGCCATCGCCGCGGCGGCCGCCAGGGCGGCGATCAGCATCTTCATCGAGAATTCCCCTTCGGTTCCGCCCCATTTGAACCAAGGAATCGCGGCGGCAACGAGGCAAAATCTCCTAGACGCTCATGCGCAGGGGCATCGCCGCCTGGTCCCGCCCCTCCTCGACCGCGTGGCAGGCGACCAAAGCGTCGCCCGCTGCCAGCGGCTGCGGCACCTCGCGGCGGCAGCGGTCATTCGCCAGGGGGCAGCGCGGATGGAAGGCGCAGCCCGGCGGCGGGGCGATCGGGCTCGGGATCTCGCCCTCCACCATCCGCCGCGGCCGGCCGGTCATCTCCAGGTCCGGCAGGGCGTCCAGCAGCATGCGGGTGTAGGGGTGGCGCGGCGCCCGGAACAGCGACCGGGCCGGCGCCAGTTCGACCATCCGGCCGAGATAGACGACGCCGATCCGGCTGGCCATGTGCCGGACCACGGCGAGGTTGTGGCTGATGAACAGGTAGGTCAGGCCAAACTGGTCCTGCAGATCCTTCATCAGGTTCAGGATCTGGGCCTGGACCGAGACGTCGAGGGCCGAGGTCGGCTCGTCGCAGACGATGAACTCCGGCTCCGACGCCAGCGCCCGGGCGATGCAGATGCGCTGGCGCTGGCCGCCGGAGAATTCGTGCGGGAACTTGCGCCCGTCGCGCGGGTCGAGGCCGACCCGGCGCAGCAGCTCCGCCACCTTCTCCGCCGTCTCGGCCTGGGACGAGGACAGGCCGAAGGCGCGGATCGGCTCGGCCACGATGCGGTCGACCCGCCAGCGCGGATTCAGGCTGGCAAAGGGATCCTGGAAGATCATCTGGATGCGCCGGCGCAGCTTGGCCAGCTGCGCCTTCTTCGCCGGGTCCGACAGGTCGATGCCGTCGATCAGCACCGCGCCGTCGCTGGGCTGCAGCAGCCCCACCGCCAGGCGGGCGATGGTCGACTTGCCGGAGCCGGATTCGCCGACCAGCGCCAGCGTCTCGCCCCGGGTGATGGTGAAGCTGACATCCTGCACGGCCTTGAGCGTGAGCCGTGGCGAGCGGTCCAGGAGCCGCGCCAGCAGGGGCTTGGAGAGGTCGAAGTGGCGGCTCAGTCCGACCACCTCGACCAGGGTGTTCGTCGTCATGCGCGCGCCCCTTCCATCAGCCAGCAGGCGGCCGCCCCCGGCCCGGCCGCGATCAGGTCCGGCCGGTCGCGCCGGCAGCGGTCGAAGGCGGCGGTGCAGCGCGGGTTGAAGGCGCAGCCGGGCGGGATCGCGTCCAGCCGCGGCATCGCGCCGGGGATCTGCTGCAGCCGCTCGTCGTCGCCCGTGACCGTCGGGATCGAGCCCATCAGCCCCACCGTGTAGGGGTGGTGCGGCTGCTTGATCACGGTCCTGACCGGGCCGATCTCGGCGATCCGCCCGGCATACATCACCGCCACCCGGTCGGCGGTCTCGGCGATCACGCCCATGTCGTGGGTGATCAGCATCACCGCCGTGCCGCGCTCGCGGCACAGCCGCTTCAAGACCGCGATCACCTGGGCCTGGACCGAGACGTCGAGCGCGGTGGTCGGCTCGTCGGCGATCACCAGCTCCGGCTCCGCCGCCAGGGCCAGGGCGATGACCACGCGCTGGCGCATGCCGCCGGAGAACTCGTGCGGGTAGCTGTCGATCCGCTCCGCCGCCGCCGGGATGCCGACCTCCTCCAAGAGGGCGATGGCGCGGCGGCGGGCGCCGTCGCGGCCGAGCGGCAGATGGGTGGCGATGGTCTCGGTCAGCTGCTTTCCGACGGTGTAGAGCGGGTTCAGGCTGGTCAGCGGGTCCTGGAAGATCATGCCGATACGCCGGCCGCGGATCCGCCGCATCGCCTCGGGCCGCAGGTTGTCGATGCGCTCGCCCTTGAGCCGGATCTCGCCGCCGGCGATGCGGCCGGGCGGGTCGATCAGCCCGATCACGGCGGTGCCGGTGATCGACTTGCCGGCGCCGGATTCGCCGACCACGCCCAGCACCTCGCCGGGCGCGATGTCGAAGGACACGCCGTCGATCGCGGTCAGAAGGCCGCGCCGGCTGCTGAACTGGACCTTGAGGTCGCGGACGCTGAGCGTCGTCTCTGCCATAACCCTCACCGCAGCTTCGGGTTGAGGGCGTCGCGCAGCCAGTCGCCCAGGAGGTTGACCGACAGCGCCAGCACCGCCAGCGCGGCGCCGGGGAAGATCGTGATCCACCATTCGCCGGAAAACAGGAAGCGGTTGCCGATGTTGATCAGCGTGCCCAGCGACGGCGAGGTCGACGGCACCCCGACGCCGAGGAAGGACAGGGTCGCCTCGGTGATGATCGCCAGCGCCAGGTTGATGGTGGCGATCACCAGCACTGGCCCCATCACGTTCGGCAGCACATGGCGGAACATGATGGTCCAGTCCGACAGGCCGATCAGCCGGGCGGCCTGGACGTATTCCTTGCGCGATTCGACCAGGGTCGAGCCGCGCACGGTGCGGGCATACTGCACCCAGTAGGACAGGCCGATGGCGACGACAATCACGGCGATCTGGACGTCGGTGCCGCCGCCCTTGCCGACCAGCGCCAGGGCGATGCCGTTGATCAGGAGCGCGATCAGGATCGCCGGGAAGGTCAGCTGCACGTCGGCGACGCGCATGATCACGGCACCGACCCAGCCGCCGCGATAGCCGGCGACGAGGCCGAGGGTGACGCCGATCAGCATCGCCAGCGCCACCCCGGCGACGCCGACCAGCAGCGAGATCCGGGTTCCGTAGAGGATGGCCGAGAACAGGTCGCGGCCCTGGTCGTCGGTGCCGAGCGGGAATTGCGGGTCGCCCTGCGCCTCGAAGGCCGGAGGGATCAGCGAGTTCATCAGGTCGAGGCTGGCCGCGTCGAACGGGTCCTGCGGCGCGATCAGCGGCGCCAGGATGGCCCCCGCGGCCATCAGCAGCGTGACCACGAGGGCGATGATGGCGATCGGCGAGCGGCGGAAGCGCCAGGCGAGGTCGCTGTCGAGGAATCGGCGCATCGGCTCAGGTCCCGACGCGGATCCGCGGGTCGACCGCGGCGTAGAGGATATCGACCACCAGGTTGATGGTGACGAAGATGAAGGCGCTGAGCAGCAGGTAGGCGGCCATGATCGGGATGTCGACATTGGCCACCGCCTGGATGAACAAGAGGCCCATGCCCGGCCATTGGAACACCTGCTCGGTGATGATGGCGAAGGCGATGATCGAGCCGAGCTGCAGCCCGGTGATGGTGATGACCGGGATCAGCGTGTTCTTCAGCGCATGGCCGAAATGGATCGCCCGGTCGGTCAGGCCGCGGGCGCGGGCGAAGCGGATGAAGTCGGTGCGCATCACCTCCAGCATCTCGCCGCGCACCAGCCGCATGATCAGCGTCATCTGGAACAGGCCGAGCGTGATCGCCGGCAGGATCAGCGAGCGCAGGCCGGACAGGGTCAGGAATCCGGTGCTCCACCAGCCCAGCCGCACCACGTCGCCGCGGCCGAAGGAGGGCAGCCAGCCGAGCTCGACCGAGAAGATGAAGATCAAGAGGATGCCGATCAGGAAGGTCGGCAGCGACACCCCGACCAGCGAGGCGCCGAGGAACAGGCGCGAGAGCCAGCGCCGGGGATAGAGGCCGGTGAACACCCCCATCGGCACGCCGATCAAGAGCGCCAGCAGGGCGGAGGTCAGCGACAGCTCCAGCGTCGCCGGCGCGCGCTCGCCGATCAGGCCCGAGACCGGCTGCTTGAACTGGTAGGAGTTGCCGAAGTCGAACCGCACCACGTTGCCGGCATAGCGCACGAACTGCACCACCACCGGGTCGTTCAGCCCCAGGCTCTCGCGCAGCGCCTCGCGCTCCGCCTCGGTGGTCTCCTGCCCGACCATCTGGTTGATCGGGTCTCCGACGAAGCGGAACATGGTGAAGGCCAGCAGCGCCACCACCAGCATCACCAGGATCGCCTGCGCCATGCGCGTCAGGATGAAGGCCAGCATCACACCCCGCTGTCGTTGAAGGTAAAGGGGCGGCGGCTCAGTGTCGCCGCCCGGCGGGTCCGGACCTGCGGTCCTAGTTCTTCTTGATCCAGTCGAAGATCAGCCAGTTGTCCGGCCGCTGGACCACGGTGAACTTCTTCGACACGCCCCAGGACAGCGCCTGCTGGTGCAGCGGCAGGTAGCCGACATCCTGGTTCAGCAGGATGTCATAGGCCTGGAAGATCAGGTCGTCGCGCTTGGTCTTGTCGCCCTCGACCGAGAAGGCGTCGACCAGGGCGTCGACCTTGGGGTTGCAGTAGCCGCCGTCATTCGAGACGGCGACGCCGGGCGCCCGGCAGCGCACCAGATTGTTGAAGACGCTGAGCGAATCGTAGCCGTCCGGGGTCCAGCCCAGCAGGTAGAAGCTGGTGCTGTGGCCGCCGGCCTCGCCGATCTGGGTGAAGTGCTTGGCGCGCGGCTGGGCGTTTAGCGTCACCTTGACCCCGACCCGGGCCAGCATCGACACCACCGCCTGGCAGATCGCCTCGTCATTGACGTAGCGGTCGTTCGGGCAGTCCAGCGTGACCTCGAACCCGTCCGGATAGCCGGCCTCGGCCAGCAGCTTCTTCGACGCCTCCGGGTCGTAGGGATGGCGCTTGAACTCGCCGGCGCGGGCGAACAGCGCCGGCGAGATCATCAGGGCGCTCGGCGTCGCCTGGCCGCGCATGATGCGCTGGCCGATCGCGTCCTCGTTGATCGCCTGGTAGAAGGCCAGCCGCACCTTCTGGTCCTTGAACGGGTTCTTGCCCTTGATGTTGGAGTACAGGAGCTCGTCGCGATCCTGGTCCAGGCCGAGGAAGATGGTGCGCAGCTCGGGCGCGGTCAGCAGCGCGGTGTCGGCGTTGCCGGAAACCCGGTCCTGGTCCTGCACCGGCACCGGGTCGACCCAGTCGACCTGGCCGGACAGCAGGGCGGCGACGCGGGTGGCCGAGGACGCGATCGGCGTGAACTCGACCCGGTCGATGTCGCCCTCGGGCTTGCCCCACCAGTTCGGGTTGCGCACGAACACCGTCTTCACCCCGATCTCATGGCTTTCGACCATGAAGGGGCCGGTGCCGTTGGCGTGCAGCACGGCGTAGCCCGGGTTCTTGTCGGCCGTGGAGGATGGAGCGACGGCGTTGTTCGCTTCCGACCATTCCTTGTCGAAGATCGGCCAGGAATCCCAGGTCCCGTTCAACAGCGGGTTGGGCTTGGTCAGGACGAAGTCGACCGTGTGGTCGTCGACCTTCACCACCTTCATGTCCGCAGGGACGCGGCCCTTGATGTCCGACCCCGGGGACCGCAGCCGGTCGAGCGAATACAGCACGTCGTCCGCGGTGAACGGGTCGCCGTTCTGGAACTTCACCCCCTCTCGCAGCCGGACGCGCCATTTCAGCCCGTCGTCGGTCACCTCCCAGCCGGTGGCCAGGGCGGGGACGATCTTCATCTCCTGGTCGCGCTTGGTGAGCCCCTCATAGACGTTGCTCATCGTCGCGGTCGTGAAGGTCTCGTTGAACTGGTAGGAATCGAGCGTGTTCAGGTTGCCCTGGAAGGCGAAGCGGAACACGTTTTCCGCCCGCGCCGAGGCCGAAGCCGCCAGGACCGCCGCCCCGATCAGAAGCCCGGCCGCGGCCCAACGCAGCGGCCCGGGGGCCACCAGGGCCGAAGATCGATATCTGCCTCGCTGTCTCACATCCGCCATCGCTGCCTCGCTGGTTCTTGGTTGCAGGACGCCGGGCGGACGGTGCCGGCCCGGCTGGGTCCAAAAGGTTCGAAGGCGCGGCCGGTCGCGGCCACGATCTGAACGCCGGTCGGCGTGACTGGATACCTCCCCGGTGCCGATGATTGCCCGACTTTTGCTCCGGGTCGAGCCGGATCGGGAATCGATGCCCAATTCTCAGGCAATCCCTGGCCATCCCCGACGGCAGATCCGTCCCGCCATCCCCCATTCCCCCGTCCATTCCCTTCCGTCCCGGCAAGCCCCAGCAACTGCCGTGCCAACGGCGCCGGTCTGCGATGCGGCCGCGCCGTCCGAGGCCGCAGCCGGCCGGCTTGCGCCGATTCCGCCTTCGCCCTAGGGTACGCCGCTTCTGTCCTGGAGAATGTTGCGGTGCGCTATATCAGCACCCGGGGTCAAGCCCCTGCCCTCGGTTTCGACGATGTGCTTCTGGCCGGCCTGGCCCGCGACGGCGGGCTGTATCTGCCCGAGACCTGGCCGACCCGCTCGGCCGAGGAGTGGCGGCGGCTGCGCGGCCTGCCCTATGCCGAGCTGGCGACCGAGGTGATGCTGCCCTTCGTCGAGGGCTCGCTGACCCGGCCGGAGCTGGCGGCGCTGGCCACCGAGACCTATGCCGGCTTCGGCCATCCCGCCGTGGCGCCGCTGGTCCAGATCGACCAGGACCTGTGGCTGATGGAGCTGTTCCACGGCCCGACCATCGCCTTCAAGGACTATGCCCTGCAGCTGCTGGGCCGCCTGTTCGACCATGTGCTGACCAGGCGCGGCGAGCGGGTGATGATCGTCGGCGCCACTTCGGGAGACACCGGCTCCGCCGCGATCGAGGCCTGCCGCGACCGCGCCGCCATCGACATCGTCATCCTGCACCCCGAAGGCCGCACCTCCGAGGTGCAGCGCCGGCAGATGACGACCGTGCATTCCGCCAATGTCCGCAACGTCGCGCTGAAGGGCAGCTTCGACGATTGCCAGGACATGGTGAAGGCGATGTTCGCCGACGCGCCGTTCCGCGACGAGGTGCATCTCTCGGCGGTGAACTCGATCAACTGGGCCCGGATCATGGCCCAGATCGTCTACTACGCCGCCGCCGCCCTGGCGCTGGGCGCCCCCGACCGGCCGGTGGCCTTCGCCGTGCCGACCGGCAATTTCGGCAATGTCTTCGCCGCCTATGCCGCCCGGAAGATGGGGCTGCCGATCGCCAAGCTGGTGGTCGGGTCGAACCGCAACGACATCCTCGACCGCTTCTTCAAGTCGGGCGAGATGAAGATGGACGGCGTGGTGCCGACGCTGAGCCCGTCGATGGACATCCAGATCTCCTCCAATTTCGAGCGGCTGCTGTTCGAGCTGTGCGACCGCGACGCCGATCGCCTCAGCGCGCTGATGGCGGAGTTCCGCGGCACCGGCCGGTTCAGCGTGACCCCGGCGATGCACAAGGCCGCGACCGAGCTGTTCGCCAGCCACCGCCTGGACGACGAGGGCACGCTGAAGGTGATCGCCGAGACCCGCGCCGCGACCGGCCAGACCCTCGACCCGCACACCGCCTGCGGCCTGGCCGCCGCCCGCGCCCATCCGGCCGGCCCCGGCATCCCGATGGTGGTGGCCGCAACCGCCCATCCCGCCAAGTTCCCGGACGCGGTCGAGCGCGCCACCGGCTGGCGCCCGCCGCTGCCGCCGCATCTGGCCGACCTGTTCGAGCGCGAGGAGCGGCTGACCGTGCTGCCGAACGAGATCGGCGTCATCGAGGGCTTCGTCCGGCAGGCCCGTACCAACGGAGGTCCGGCCTGATGCCGACCCGTGAGAGCACCCTGTCGAACGGGTTGCGCGTTGTCACCGATCCGATCGGCACCGTCGAGAGCGCCTGCGTCGGGCTATGGGTCGGGGCCGGCACCCGGCACGAGACCGCCGAGGTCAACGGCGTCGCCCATCTGCTGGAGCACATGGCGTTCAAGGGCACGCGCCGGCGCAACGCCCAGGACATCGCCCAGGAAATCGAGGCCGTCGGCGGCCACCTGAACGCCTACACCAGCCGTGAGAACACGGCCTATTACGCACGCATACTGAAAGAGGACGCGCCGCTGGCGCTCGATATCCTCGCCGACATCCTGCAGAACTCGGTGTTCGACGAGGCCGAGCTGGGGCGCGAGCGCGCCGTGGTGCTGCAGGAGATCGGCCAGGCGATCGACACGCCGGACGACATCATCTTCGACCAGTTCCAGGAGGCCGCCTTCCCGGACCAGCCGATCGGCTGGCCGGTGCTGGGCACGGCGGACATCGTCGGGTCGCTGCCGCGCGAGGCGATCGCCGGCTATATCGGCCGCAACTACGGCGCCGACACCATGGTGCTGGTCGCCTCCGGCAACATCGACCACGACCGGCTGGCTGAGCAGGCCGAGCGGCTGCTGACCGGCCTGCCGGCCAAGGCCGAGGCGCGCACCGCCCCCGCCGCCTATCAGGGCGGCGAGCACCGCGAGGAGCGCGACCTCGAGCAGCTGCACCTGGTGCTGGGCTTCCCCGGCCTGTCCTACACCGACCCGGACTTCTACGCCGCCTCGGTGCTGTCGACCCTGCTCGGCGGCGGCATGTCCTCGCGGCTGTTCCAGGAGATCCGCGAGAAGCGCGGGCTGGTCTACTCGATCTACTCCTTCACCAGCGCCTATCAGGATGGCGGGCTGTTCGGCATCTATGCGGGCACCGGCGAAACCGAGGTGCAGGAGCTGCTGCCGGTGCTGTGCGGCGAGATCGGCCGGGTGGTCGGCGACGCGGCGGAGGACGAGGTCGCCCGCGCGCGGGCCCAGATCAAGGCAGGGCTGCTGATGAGCCTGGAATCGACGATGGCTCGCGCCGAGCAGCTGGGCCAGCAGATGCTGATCTTCGGCCGCCCGGTGCCGGCGGAGGAGGTGGTGGCGAAAATCGACGCGATCGACGCCGCCGCGGTGCGCCGGGTCGCCGAGCGCGTGTTCCGCACCGCCCCCACCCTGGCGGCGCTCGGGCCGGTCGGCCGGCTCGAGAGCTACGATGCGATCCGCGCCCGGATCGGCTGACGGCGTTGAGCGGGGCGGCGGTGATCGGCTTTTTCCGAACGGGGCTCGGCACCCTTCCGCCGGTCCGGATCGACGGCCGGCGGACCTATCTGCGGCCGCCGCGGCTGCGCGACTGGCGCCCCTGGGTGGCGCTGCGCGGCGACAGCCGCAGCTTCCTGATGCCATGGGAGCCGACCTGGCCGGAGGACGCGCTGAGCCGCGCCGCCTATCTGCGCCGGCTGCGCCGCCAGATCTACGAATGGCGGCAGGACGAGGGCTACGGCTTCCTGATCTTCGAGCGCGACAGCAAGCAACTGGTCGGCGGCATCGGCTTCTCCAACGTCCGCCGCGGCGTCGCCCAGTCGGCCTCGATCGGCTACTGGATCGGCGAGCGCTTCGCCCGGCAGGGGCTGATGACCGATGCAACGGCAGCTGCGGTGGCCTTCGGCTTCAACCAGCTCGGCCTGCACCGAATCGAGGCGGCCTGCCTGCCGCACAACGAGGCCAGCCAGAAGCTGCTGCTGCGCCTCGGATTCACCCATGAGGGCCAGGCCCGCGCCTATCTCAAGATCGATGGAGATTGGCGGGATCACTTGCTGTTCGGGCTGGTCGACACCGAGTTCCATCCGGCCCCGTGACCATCCGGCTTGATGCCGTTCCTCTGCGCGCCTAGGGTCAGGGCAAAATTATGGCGGAACGCGGCACGTGGCATTGGATTGGGACACCCTCTCGCGCACCCTGCGCCCCGAGAACAGCCCCGGCTTCCTGCTGTGGCAGGTCGCCAACCAGTGGCAACGGCTGCAGCGCTCGACGCTGGAGCCCCTCGGCCTGACCCATGTGCAGTTCGTGCTGCTCGCCGGCCTGGCCTGGCTGAGCCGCAAGGAGAGCGACGTCACCCAGGCCCGGCTGGCCGCCTTCTGCAAGACCGACGCGATGATGACCAGCCAGGTGGTGCGGTCGCTGGAGGCCGGCGGCTTCATCGCCCGGGCGCCGCACCCGACCGACAGCCGGGCCCGGCAGCTGCGGGTCACCGCCAAGGGGGCCGAGGTGCTGAACGCCGCCATGCCGCGGGTGCGCGAGGCCGACGCCCAGTTCTTCGGCGCGCTGCAGGAGAGCCAGGGCTTCGTCGAGCAGCTGCGCCGGCTGTGGTCCAGCGGCTCCAAGCGAGAGCCTTAAGCCAGCAGCCAGGCCGGTATCAGGAACACCAGCGGCGCGAACAGCGCGATCCGCATCCGCGGCAGCGCCACACCGTTGCGCTTGAGCAGCGTCAGCTGGATGTGCAGCGCGATGAACAAGGTGGCGGCGAAGACCAGCGCCGCCGTCGACAGAGTCAGGAGCTCGAGCGCCTGCAGCAGCGCCAGGGCCGCGACCATCACCCCGGCGCAGCCGAGCAGCCAGATCGTCGCCTGCTTCGAGATCAGGGCGCGGTTGACCCGCAGCTCGACATGGGCCAGTGACACCCACCAGATCGTCTGCATGCAGACGATGGGCAGCAGCCGCGACATCTCCGACAGATGCGCCCGCCAGCCCGGCAGCAGGTCGGCGCCGAACAGCTCGAAGCCGGCGAGGATCACCGCGGCCCCGGTCATGGTCAGTGCCAGCAGCACCAGGTAGAAGCGGTCGAACCATTCGACCGAGGCCTCGTACAGCATCTTGAAGAAGGCGGTCACGATCAGCTGGTGCACCAGGAAGATCGCCGCCGAGATGCGGAAGCAGACCGCATAGACCGACACCGCCTCGACCGACAGGAAGAAGCCGACCAGGACGCGGGAGCTGTTGACGATGGCGAAATAGACCAGCGAGTTCACCATCATGAAGAAGCCCATCCGCCGGGCGTCGGCATAGGCGGCGAAGAAGCCCGGCCGGATGGTGCGCGCCAGGCCGATCAGGGCGAAGAGGGTGAAGCCGAGCGCCGCGGCGCCGCAGCCGAGCACCACCGGCGCCAGCGGCACCCGCCACAGCGCCAGGAAGACCAGCGCGCCGACGATCAGGAAGACATAGAGCGCCAGGTTGTCGGCCACCAGGATGCCGAAGCGGCGCCCCATGGCGCGGTAGTAGACGCTGGCGGCGACCTGCGCCCCGGCGGCGGCGATGGCGACGCCGGCAAAAACCGGCAGCAGCGGGCCTGCGATCGCCCAGGCGATGGCGGCGCCGCCCAGGCCGATCAGGCCGATCGTGGCGACGACGAAGAACAGCAGGTCGAGGACCCGGTCGTCCTTGCGGATCAGCACGAGCTGCGGGACCGCGCCCGGGATGCCGAGGCTGAGGATCTGCGCCCCGATCACGCCGATGCTGAGCCCCAGCTCGGCCGTGCCGTAGTCCTGGATGCTCATCACCTGCGACAGCAGCAGCGGCCCGAAGAAGGCGGAGCCCTTGCCGAGCGCGAAGGCGAGCAGGAACAGCGCCGCCTGGCCGCCGGCCGCCCTGACCCGGGCGAGGTTCATCGCCAACGCCATGGCCGGGGGCGGCTCATGACGACCCTGGGATCATCATCCGGGTCAGGCCCGGAGGTAGACGCGGTTGACGTGCGGATCGAGCGTCAGGCCCGGCGCCACCCGGCCGGCCTCGACGATCGGGCGCAGCGGGCCGTACAGGATCGGGCCCTGGCAGTAGACCACCTGGAAAATCAGCCGCGCGGAGGTCCGCGCCGGCTGGCCGCGATGGAAGCCGAAGGTGTTCTCCAGGAAGCTGGTCCCGGCAGGCCCCTCGAACCGGACGAAGCGCTCGCGGCCGAAGGCGCCCTCGACCTCGGCGTCGGAATAGCGCCGGATCGGCATCAGCCGATCCTCGCGGTGCGAACCGCGGACATAGATGTGCGGCCCGGCCCCGGCATCGACATCGGTGAGGTAGACGAACAGCTTGATGAAGCGCCAGTCGTCATAGTCGCGATGGAACAGCTCGGCGTGCTGCCCCTCCTCGTCCCCGGCGATCGACCACCAGGCGGCCATGTAGCTGATCGTCGGCCTGCAGCCGAGGGCGGCCTGCACCGCCTCCAGCACCGCCGGGTCGTTGGCGATCGCCAGGGCGTGCGGCGCGTTCACCACCACCTCCGGCCGGAAATGCGCGACATGGGTGCCCTTCGGCGCCTGCTCCGGTGCCTGGAAGGTGCCGTGCTCGGGCTTGTAGGGGTTGAAGGACGGGTGCCCGGCGAAGTGGCGCCGGATCTCCGCGACCCGGTCGGGGGTCATCAGCCAGGGCGTCATGGCGAAGCCTTCGGCGGTCAGGGCCGTGGCGGCGCCCCGGGCCTCCGGCGTGCCGGAGACCGGGCCGCGCCCGACCCGGCCGGCAATCCGGTCGGCCACCCAGTTGCGCCAGGCGACCCGCTGGAACCGGCGCTGCAGCAGGAACCGGGTCATCAGCCCGGCCTTGGCCGCATGGTCGGAAAGGGCTGCCATCGAAATCTCCTCGCGCCGAGCGCCGTCGACGACAGCCCGGGACGGACGCCCGCCCCGGGCCGCCAGCGGTCAAATTCCGCTCCGAGTCCTATACCGGTCGTCTCCGCGCGCACCAAGAATGATTTTCCTCCCGGCCCGCGCGGGCCGCCCGGCGGTCACTCGGCCGCGCGGTAGATCTGGCTGCCGCCGTCGCGGAACCGCGCCGACATCTCCTCCATCCCGGCCTCGGCCGAGGCCCGGATCTCCTGCGTGATCTTCATCGAGCAGAATTTCGGGCCGCACATCGAGCAGAAATGCGCCGTCTTGGCGCCTTCTGCCGGCAGCGTCTCGTCGTGATAGGCGAGCGCCGTGTCGGGGTCGAGCGAGAGGTGGAACTGGTCGCGCCAGCGGAACTCGAAGCGGGCGCGGGACAGGGCGTCGTCGCGTGCCTGCGCCGCCGGGTGCCCCTTGGCCAGGTCGGCGGCATGGGCCGCGATCTTGTAGGTGACGACGCCGGTCTTGACGTCGTCGCGGTCCGGCAGGCCGAGATGCTCCTTCGGCGTGACGTAGCAGAGCATGGCGGTGCCGAACCAGCCGATCATCGCCGCGCCGATGCCGGAGGTGATGTGGTCATAACCCGGCGCGATGTCGGTGGTGAGGGGCCCGAGCGTGTAGAACGGCGCCTCGCCGCAGACCGCCAGCTGCTTGTCCATATTGGCCTTGATCTTGTGCATCGGCACATGGCCGGGGCCCTCGATCATGACCTGGACGTCGTGCTCCCAGGCGATCTTGGTCAGCTCGCCCAGCGTCTCCAGCTCGGCGAACTGGGCCGCGTCATTGGCGTCGGCGATCGAGCCGGGCCGCAGCCCGTCGCCCAGCGAGAAGGCGACGTCATAGGCCCGCATGATCGCGCAGATCTCGCGGAAATGGGTGTAGAGGAAGCTCTCGCGGTGATGCGCCAGGCACCATTTCGCCATGATCGAGCCGCCGCGGCTGACGATGCCGGTGACCCGCTTCGCCGTGAGGGGAATGTAGGGCAGCCGCACCCCGGCATGGATGGTGAAGTAGTCGACCCCCTGCTCCGCCTGCTCGATCAGCGTGTCGCGGAAGATCTCCCAGGTCAGGTCCTCGGCCACGCCGCCGACCTTCTCGAGCGCCTGGTAGATCGGCACGGTGCCGATCGGCACCGGCGAATTGCGCAGGATCCATTCGCGGGTGGTGTGGATGTTGCGGCCGGTCGACAGGTCCATCACCGTGTCGCCGCCCCAGCGGATCGCCCAGACCATCTTCTCGACCTCCTCCGCGATCGAGGAGGTGACGGCCGAGTTGCCGATATTGGCGTTGATCTTGACCAGGAAGTTGCGGCCGATCGCCATCGGCTCGGATTCCGGGTGGTTGATGTTGGACGGGATGATGGCCCGGCCGCGCGCCACCTCGTCGCGCACGAATTCCGGCGTGACATAGTCCGGGATCGCGGCGCCGAAGCTCTCGCCGTCGCGCGCCGCCTGCTCTAGCGTCCGCTCGCGGCCGAGATTCTCGCGGATGGCGACATACTCCATCTCGGGCGTGACGATCCCGGCCCGGGCATAGGCCATCTGCGTCACCGCGGTGCCACCGCGGGCCCTCAAGGGGCGGCGGTCGCCGCGCGGGAACTCGAACAGGTTGGCGGCCTCGCCGGAGCGGCGGCCGTCATCCTCCGGCCGCACCGTCCGGCCGTCATAGGCCTCGACGTCGCCGCGGGCGGCGATCCAGCCGGCCCGCAGCGCGGGCAGGCCGGCGCCGATGTCGATCAGCGCCGCCGGGTCGGTATAGGGGCCGGAGGCGTCATAGACCCGGAGCGGCGGCTCGCCGGATTCCGGCGACAGCACGATCTCGCGCATGGCGACGCGCAGGTCGGGGTTGCGCTCGCCCGCGACATGGACCTTGCGCGACGCCGGCAGCGGGCCGGTGGTGACGGTTGTGGGGATGACGTCCTTGGGCATACACGGCCTCCTCGATCGGACGGATTGAGGGCGTGCCAAAGACGGAAGACTGGAGAAGCGGCTGAGCGCGCATGTGGTTCCATTCCCTACGCCGGCACGACCCGGATCAGGTTCGAAGGGTTCCCACGTCGCAGTTGGTGTGGTGTCTCAGCTCCTTACCGGAGCTCCCCTCGGAACGCCCCGATCAGAGCGCGCGCCGGGATGGGATGTCAAGCGGCAGCTGCCGGACGCCGTGAACCTGGTTTTCCCGGAAGGCCGCCAGCCCTCCGCTCCGTCCCGATCTTGACCGCATTCCTAAAAATATCTACATTCCAACACATTGGGGTGGATTTCTGAGTCATCGGTTGAGAACGATGCTGCGACATGCCTTGGTGCTGTCTGTCGCGCTGGCCCTGGCCGCCTGTGGCGGCGGGCGCGAGATCGTGCGCAACCCGACCGGCGCCGGCGTCGCCCGCTACGTCACCGCCAACGCGCCGGAGGAATGTGTGCCCTATGCCCGGGCCGTCTCCGGCATCCAGATCAAGGGCGATGCCTGGACCTGGTGGGACCAGGCCGACGGCGTCTACGGCAAGGGCGGCGCGCCGCGCTCCGGCGCCGTGCTGGTGCTGGGCCGGTCGGACCGGCTGAGCGCCGGGCACATCTCGGTGGTGGTGTCGGTGCGCAATTCGCGCGAGATCACCGTGTCGCACACCAACTGGGGCAATGACGGGGCGACCCGGCGCCGGATCTACCGTGAGCAGTCGGTGATCGACGTCTCCAGCGGCAACGACTGGACCGCGGTGCGATTCTGGAACCCCGACACCGGCGCCTATGGCGGCGTCTACGAGGCCGACGGCTTCATCTATCCCACCAGTGCCTGAGCTGTCTCGGGTGCCTCTCGACGATCCGGGGGCGCTTCGGCTATAAGCCCGCGCGCGACTGCGGCGCGGCCGTGGCGCATGGGACGCCACAGCATGACCCTTCCCCTCCCCATCCCGGATCCGCGGGCGCGCCGGCGCCTGGAGATCGGCCTCGCCCTGCTCGCCGACGGCCGGCCGGCCGAGGCCGCTGACGCCATCCGCGCCGCCATCGAGATCGCCCCCGGCGACGTCGAGATCCGCTACGCCCTGGGCCAGGCGCTGGAGGCGGCCGGCGGCGATGCCACCGCGGCGTACCGGGCGACGCTGGAGCTGGATCCGGAGGACCGGATGGGCGCCGCGGTGCGGCTGGCGCTGATCGGCGCCGCCCCGGTGCCGGCGCAGCTGCCCGAGGCGCATGTCCGCACCCTGTTCGACCAGTACGCGCCGCGCTTCGAGACGTCGCTGGTCGACGCCCTGCACTATCGCGGGCCGGCGCTGCTGCGCCGTGCCGTCGACCGGCTGGTTCCTGAGGGCAGCTTGGACATCCTCGATCTCGGCTGCGGCACTGGGCTGGCCGGCGCCGCCTTCGCCGACCGCCGCCGCCGGCTGGACGGGATCGACCTGTCGCCCGGCATGATCCTGCAGGCGATGGCGCGGCGGCTGTACGACCGGCTGGAGCCGGGCGAGATCGTCGCCGCCCTGGCGGGCTGGCCGGAGCGTTACGACCTGGTCCTGGCTGCGGATGTCGCGGTCTATATCGGCGATCTGGCGCCGCTCTTCGCCGCCGCGCGGGCCGTGCTGCGGCCGGGCGGCTGGTTCGCCCTGACCGCGGAGTCGCATGACGGGGAAGGCTGGCGCCTGGGCGACCGCCACCGCTACCTGCATTCGCCCGGCTATCTGGCTGCGGTCGCCGCGGCCACCGGCTTCACCGTGACCGAGGTCGAGGCCGCCTGGGCCCGCACCGAGAACGGGACGCCGCTGCCCGGCTGGGTGGCGGTGCTGCGGGCGGCATGAACTACCGCCACGCCTTCCACGCCGGCAACCAGGCCGACGTCCTCAAGCATGTGGTGCTGGTGGCGCTGGTCGAGGCGCTGCGCGGCAAGGACAAGCCGTTCTCCGCCCTCGACCTGCATGCCGGGGTCGGCCGCTACGCCCTGGCCGCCGAGGCCGCCAAGACCGGGGAATACATCGACGGCATCGGCCGGATCGACAGCGCGACCGACGCCCCGGCCGCGGTGGCGCGCTATCTCGAGCTGGTGCGCGGCTTCAACCCCTCCGGCCGGCTCGAGATCTATCCGGGGTCGCCGCGGCTGATCCGGACGCTGATGCGGCCGGAGGACCGGCTGACCCTGGTCGAGCTGCATCCGGAGGATCATGCGAAGCTGCGCGCCGAATTCGCCGGCGATGCCCAGGTCGCGATCCACCGGCGCGATTCCTGGGAGGCGCTGCGCGGCCTGCTGCCGCCGCAGCCGCGGCGCGGCCTGCTGCTGCTCGACCCGTCCTTCGAGCAGCCGGACGAGCTGGCGCGGCTGGCGCGCGGCATCGCCACCGCGCATCGCCGCTGGCCCGAGGGCGTGATCGCCGCCTGGTACCCGATCAAGGACCGGCCGCCGGTCGACGCCATACTGTCGGCGCTGCCGCCCCTGCCCCACGCCTGGGCGGCCGAGCTGACCGTGTTCGACATGCTGTTCCCGGCCCGCCTCAACGGCTCGGGCTTGGTGCTGGTCAACCTGCCCTGGGGGGTGGAGGCGGCGCTGTGCGAGGCCCTGGCCTGGCTGCAGCCGAGACTGGCCCGCCAGGGTGGCGCCTGGCGGCTGGAGCCGCTGCCGGGCTGAGCGGAATCCGGCTCGCCGCCGGGGCGCCGCCGCGTTAGGCTTCCTCCATTGCCAGGGGGAGATTTCACGATGCGATTGTTCGGGCTGGCCGTCCTTCTGACGGCCCTTTCGGCCTGCGCCGCCCAGGCGCCGCGGCCTTCCACATCACAAACAGGCACACCGCCCTTCCAGGCGATCGCACCCGCGGGCTACTGCCTGTCGGATGAGTCCGACCCACTCGCCCTGGCCTTCATGATCGGGATGTCGAGGAATGCGTCGCCCGATCGGCGAATTTTGGCGATCTTCCGCCCCTGCGGCGAGCCCGCCCCCACACCGGGCGTCACCAGCTGGAATACCTACCGGCTGATCTTCCAGGTCGAAGACGGTCCGCCGACCGCCCCCGGACGGCAGGCCATGGACCGTGAGACCTACCTGACATTCCTGGCCAACCCGAAGCTCACGGAGTTGTGGAATCGGCGCGTCCTACCAGGCCTTCTGGATCATCAACCCCAAGGAATAGAGGGCGCCCGTTATCTGGGCTCGGATGCCGGCGCCGTCTACAACGGCTTTGTCATCATCCCGCGGATGCCGGCCCCCGGTGTCGTTGCCGAGGCGCGGATCGTCCTCGGCCAGACACTGATCGGCAGGACCGTTCTGAAGCTACATGTCGTCAACATGTCCGCCAACAGCACACCCAAGGATTGGAACGACCTTCAGACGATCGCCGCCCAGGCGGTCCACGCCACCATTGCTGCAGCGGAACGGCCCGCACGAGGGCAGCCGGCAAGCCCGCCTGCAACGCCAGCCCAAGGAGCAGGCCTGTCAACCTGAGCAGCACCGCGTCCCGGCACGGGAGAAGACAAGCGGAGGCCAGAACGCCGACGGGAACTGCCGGTTCGGCTGCGGCGTTCCCTCTCCGCCCCAGGCTTCCGCCCGTGCCCAGATGCTGTCCGAACCCGGCCGATCCTCCCGCAGCCTGACCCCGCTGACCGACAAGATCGGCGCCCTGTCCTCGACCAACGGAATCCTGGTGATCCTGGCGGCGACCGCGGCGCTGTATTTCGGGCGCGACGTGCTGATCCCGTTCTCGCTGGCGCTGCTGATCAGCTTCGCCATGGCCCCGGTGGTGCTGCAGCTGCGCAAGCTCGGGCTGCCGCGGACCCCGGCGGTGCTGATCGTAATCGTCGCCCTGTCGATCGGGGCGGCGGTGTTCATCGTGCTGGTCGCCAGCCAGGCGATCGACCTGGCCGGCAACCTGCCGCGATACCAGAGCAACCTCGAGACGAAGATCCAGTCGATCAAGGAGGTCGCGCCCGGCGGCGGGCTGATCGACCGGCTGACGGCCATGGTGGCTCGCCTGTCCGAGGAAGCGACCGAGCGGGCCGTGGCTGCGGCGCCGATGGGCATCCAGGGCAAGCCGGTCCCGGTGCAGCTGGTGCCGCCGGCGCTGACGCCGCTGCAGCTGGCCTGGGAGGTCGGCGCCCCGCTGATCGAGCCCTTCGCCATCATCGGCGTGGTCCTGGTCTTCTCGGTGTTCATGCTGCTGGAGCGCGAGGATCTGCGGAACCGGCTGATCTGGCTGCTCGGGTCGAAGGACCTGACCCGCGCCACCGCGGCCATGGACGACGCGGCGCATCGGCTGAGCGGGTTCCTGCTGGCCCAGGCGGTGCTGAACTTCGGCTACGGCGCGGCCTTCGGCATCGGTCTCTGGGTCATCGGCGTTCCCAACCCCGTGCTGTGGGGCCTGCTCGCGGCGGTGCTGCGCTTCATTCCGCTGGTCGGAACCATCGCCGCCGCGCTGCTGCCGACCATCCTGGCCTTCGCCGTCGATCCCGGCTGGCTGATGCCGCTGGCGACGATCGCGCTGTTCGTGGTGCTGGACCTGGTCACCGTCAATGTCGGGGAGCCGCTGCTGTACGGCGGCAGCACCGGCCTGTCACCCTTCGCCGTGCTGTTCGCCACGATCTTCTGGCTGACCCTGTGGGGCATTCCCGGGCTGCTGCTGGCGGTGCCGCTGACGGTCTGCCTGGTCGTGCTGGGCCGGCACGTGCCGCAGTTCGGCTTCCTCGACGTGCTCCTGGGCAGCACGCCGGCGCTGACGCCCGAGGCGCATTTCTACCAGCGCATCCTGGCCGGCGATCCGCTGGAGGCGTCGGAGCTGGCCGAGCGTGGGCTGCAGAGCCGGCCTCGCCAGGCGCTGTTCGAGAGCATGATCCTGCCGGCCATCCACATGGCCCAGGCCGACCGGCAGCGGGGCGCGCTGGATGGCCCGCAGCGCGCCGCGGTCTGGGGCGGCATCCTGGCGGCGGTCGCGGATCTCGACGAGGACGGGCAGGACACGTCGCCCGCCGTGCTGTGTCTCGGTGCGCGGGACGAGCTGGACCATGCCGCCGCGCTGATGACCGGCCAGCTGCTGGCCGAGACGGGTATCGCCTGCCGCTATGGCGACCGCGGCGGGGCCCTGCCCGAGGCGGTCGACCTACCGGTGGTGATGGTGGCCCATGCCGGCACCGTGACCGAGCACCAGCTGGGCCGGCTGATCCGGCGGCTGCGCCGGCGCATCGGGCCGGACGCCGTGCTGGTGGTCGGCCTGCTCGGGCCGCGGGAGCCTGCCGGGGAGATGGCGGATGACGGGTTCGACACGCAGACGGTCGTCGTCCGCGGCTTCGGCGCCATCGTCGCGGCGGTGATGCAATGGACGCCGAAACCGGCCGGCGACGGCAATGACGGGACAAAGGAGAGCGAGGCGACGCCGGAGCCGTCCGGCATCGCCGCCGCCTGAACCTCAGGCCTCTTTCTTCTGGCGCTCGATCTTCTTGCGCTCATTCGGGTCCAGCACCTGCTTGCGCAGGCGGACGGTCTTCGGCGTGACCTCGACCAGCTCGTCGTCGTTGATGTAGGTCAGCGCCCGCTCCAGCGTCATCTGGATCGGCGGGGTCAGGCGCACCGCCTCGTCCTTGCTGGTGGTGCGGATGTTGGTCAGCTGCTTGCCCTTCAGCACATTGACCTCGAGGTCGTTGCCGCGGGTGTGCTCGCCGATGATCATGCCCTGATAGACCCTGGCCTGCGGCTCGATCAGCATCGGGCCGCGATCCTCCAGGTTCCACAGCGCATAGGCCACGGCCTCGCCCTGGGCATTCGAGATCAGCACGCCGGTGTGGCGCGAGGCGATCGCGCCCTTGTGCGGGGCGTAGTCGTGGAAGATCCGGTTCAGCACGCCGGTGCCCCGGGTGTCGGTCAGGAACTCGCCCTGGTAGCCGATCAGGCCGCGGGTCGGCACCAGCATCACCAGGCGCTGCTTGCCGCCGCCGGACGGCCGCATCTCCAGGAGTTCGCCCTTGCGCTCGGACAGCTTCTGCACGACGACGCCGGAATGTTCCTCGTCGACGTCGATCGTCACTTCCTCGATCGGCTCCAGCACCTGGCCGGACTCGTCCTTCTGGAACACCACGCGCGGCCGGCTGATCGACAGCTCGAAGCCCTCGCGGCGCATGGTCTCGATCAGGATGCCGAGCTGCAGCTCGCCGCGGCCGGCGACCTCGAAGGCATCCTTCTCGGCGGTCTCGGTGATCTTCAGCGCGACATTGCCCTCGGCCTCGCGCAGCAGGCGGGCGCGGATGACGCGGCTGGTGACCTTGTCGCCCTCGGTGCCGGCCAGCGGGCTATCATTGACCGAGAAGGTCATGGCGATGGTCGGCGGGTCGATCGGCTGGGCCGGCATCGCCTCGGTCACCGACGGGTCGCAGATGGTGTCGGCAACGGTCGCGGTCTCCAGCCCGGCGATGGCGACGATGTCGCCGGCCTCGCCGGACTCGATCGGCTGGCGCTCGATGCCGCGAAAGGCCAGCACCCGGCTGATGCGGCCGGTCTCGATGGTCTCGCCGTTGCGCGACAGCGCCTTGACTGTCTGGTTCGGCCTGACCGAGCCGGACAGGATGCGGCCGGTCAGCACCCGGCCGAGATAGGGGTTGGCCTCGACCGTGGTGGCCAGCATGCGGAACGACTGGTCTTCCTCGACCTTCGGCGCCGGCACGTGCTTGACCACCAGGTCGAACAGCGGCGCCATGTCGGTCCGCTCCGCCTCCAGGCTGTCCGCCGCCCAGCCCTGCTTGGCCGAGGAGAACAGGGTCGGGAAGTCGAGCTGGTCGTCATTGGCGTCGAGCGCCGCGAACAGGTCGAACACCTCGTCATGCACCTGGTGCGGGCGGGCGTCCGGCCGGTCGCATTTGTTGACCAGCACGATCGGCCGCAGGCCCAGCTTCAGCGCCTTGCCGGTGACGAACTTGGTCTGCGGCAGCGGCCCTTCGGCCGCGTCGACCAGCACCACAACGCCGTCGACCATGTTCAGGATGCGCTCGACCTCGCCGCCGAAATCGGCGTGGCCCGGCGTGTCGACGATGTTGATGCGCACGTCCTTCCACACCAGCGAGGTGCATTTCGCCAGGATGGTGATGCCGCGCTCGCGCTCGAGGTCGTTCGAGTCCATGATCCGTTCGGCCACGACCTGGTTGTCGCGGAAGGCTCCCGACTGGCGCAGCAGCACGTCGATGAGCGTGGTCTTGCCATGATCGACATGGGCGATGATGGCGATGTTCCGGATATCCATGGTCCGTCCAAGGGGCGGGAGGGCGGGAAGCGATGCGGGCAAAACAAAGGACGGCGGACGGGTCGTCTTACCAACGCCCCAGCCGCCGTTGCAGCGCAATATAGTCGGATCGGCGCCAAACGCAAGTCGAGGCGCCAAATCGTTGAAAAATCGAGAGAGAACTTAAGGCAACCACGGCAACGAAAGTTGCATGGTATGTGTTCCCATCACGGCACAACCGAAGCGCGAGCGGCGGCAGCACCACGAGCGCGCGGCGAAGGGAGAGCTGGGGATTGCGAGCAAGACTGGGCAGGTTCGGGTGGCTCGGCCTCCTCGCTGCATTGATTCCTTCGGCAGCGCTGCTGGCCCAGGACGAGCCCGCGACCGATGGTGACGCGGCGACCGAGGCGGCGCCGCTGCCCGACGAGCTGCCCTATACGGCGACGCTGGAGCCGATCCCGGACGAGAACGCGACCGCGGCGCTGACCGGCGCCTCGAACCTCTTGAAGCTGCAGTCCAGCCCGCCCTCGGGCCCGGTCGGGCTGGTCCGCCGGGCGCTGGCCGACCGCGACCGGCTGTACGGCGCGCTGGGGGCGCTGTCGTATTACGGCGGCGAGGTCGCCATCACCATCGACGGCCTGCCGATGGACGACCCCGGGCTGATCGACCGGCTGACGGCGCGGCAGGGCAAGGACCCGGTCAAGGTCTCGATCAAGATCGATCTCGGTCCATCTTATAAGTTCGAGACCGTGCGGCTGACCGACACCAACGGGTCGGACCAGTTGCCGCTGGTGATCGACCGGGCGCCGCTCGGACTCGATCCCGGCAAGCCGGCGCTGTCGGCGACGATCCTGAGCGCCGAGGGCGCCATGGTGGCGCAGATGAACGACCAGGGCTATCCGCTGGCCAAGGTGCCGTCGCGCGACGCGGTGGTCGACCATGCCGACCAGACCATGGACCTGACCGAGGTGCTGGACCCCGGCCCCAAGGCCGGCTTCGGCCCTGTCACGGTGGAAGGCGAGGACACGGTCCGGGAAAGCTTCATCCGCAGCCGCGTGCCCTTCGTCACCGGCCAGGTCTATTCCCCGCAGCAGGTCCAGGACCTGCGCAAGGACCTGGCCGATCTGGGCGTGTTCAGCAGCGTCCGCGTCACCACGGCGGACCAGGTCGACGCGCAGGGCAATGTCCCGGTGACCATCGCAGTGCAGGAGCGGCCGCTGCGCTTCATCGGCTTCGGCGCCAACTACGAGACCAATTACGGCGCCGGGATCAACGCCTATTGGGGCCACCGCAACCTGTGGGGCGGGGCCGAGCAGCTGCGGATCGACGGCGAGGTCAGCGGCCTCGGCTACAACAACGCGACCGAGCCGAACTTCAAGTTCGGCGTGTCCCTGAAGGTGCCGGGCTTCCTCGACCGCAACACCACGCTCGACGCCAAGGCCGAGGCGGTGCGTGAGGTGCTGGACGCCTATACCAGCACCCGCGGCCTGGTGCAGGGCATCGCCACCTACAAATACACCAAGCAGATCGACCTGCTGGCGGGGCTCAGCTTCGAGACCGGCCATGTCGAGAACGAAGAGGGCGAGTGGGACTACACCTTCGTCGGCATCCCGCTCGGCGCCAAGATCGACACCACCGACAACCTGCTGAACCCGACCACCGGCTACCGGGCGCAGCTGTCGCTGACCCCCTACCCCACCTTCCTCGGCTCCTCGGTCGACATGATCGTGGCCAAGGCGCTGGGGTCGACCTATCTCGACCTGTCGGGCGGCGACGGCGACATCGTCCTGGCCGGGCAGCTGGGCATCAGCAGCATCGCCGGGCCGGACATCGCCGACGTGCCGCCTGACAAGCGGCTCTATGCCGGCGGCGGCGGCAGCGTGCGCGGCTACAGGTACCAGAGCATCGGCCCGCTGGATAAGAACGACAACCCGACCGGGGGCCTCAGCTCGATCATCGGCAGCCTGGAGCTGCGCTACAAGATCACCGACACGATCGGCATCGTGCCGTTCTTCGACGCCGGCGGCGTCTATGAGAAGAGCGTCCCGGATTTCGGCAGCGACATCCAGTATGCGGCCGGGCTGGGCGCCCGCTACTACACCGGCATCGGGCCGATCCGTGCCGACATCGCCATCCCGCTGAACAAGCGCAAGAGCGACGACAGCTTCCAGCTCTACATCAGCATCGGGCAGGCCTTCTGATGCGCGCGCTCAGAATCCTCCTCATCCTTCTCGCCGTCGTCATCGGCCTGCCGGTGGCGCTGCTGCTGATCGTCTTCGCCGCGGCGCAGACCGGCCCCGGCAAGCGCCTGATCGCCGGCCAGGCCGGCAGCCTGGCGAGCTCGCCCGAGATGCAGGTCTCGGTCGGCGCGATCGAGGGCTTCGTGCCCTTCGACATGACGGTGCGCGACGTCGCCGTGTCCGACCCGGAAGGCCCGATGGTGACGGTCGACTGGGCCCGGCTGGCCTGGAGCCCGTCGGCCCTGCTGCGCCGCACCCTGCGGGTCGACGCGGTCGAGGCCGGCACGGTCACGGTCGACCGCCTGCCCGCCGGCGGAACCGAGCCTGAGCCGGAGCCGAGCTCCACCGGCTTCTCGCTGCCGCGGCTGCCGGTCGACATCCGGCTCGACCGGCTGAATGTGGAGCGGATCGCGGTCGGCCCGGCCGTCGCCGGGCTGGCGGCGACGCTGAGCGTGGCCGGCGACGCCCAGCTGGGCGACCCGTCGCAGGGGCTGGCCGCCAACCTCGCGGTCCGCCGGCTGGACGGTGCGGCCGGCGACATCACCGCCCGGCTGGCCTTCATCCCGTCGACCGAGCAGCTCGACGTCGCCATGTCGGTGCAGGAGCCGCCGGGGGGCCTGATCGCCGGCATGGCCCAGTTCCCCGGGCAGCCGCCGGTCGACCTGACGCTCGACGGCACCGGCACGCTGTCCGACTGGCGCGCCACCCTGTCCGGCAAGGTCGGCGACCTGGGCGGGGTCGACGGCCAGGTGCGGATCGAGCCCGGCGAAGGCCGCCGGCGCCTGACCGTCGATCTCAACGCCGACGCGGCCCGGCTGGCGCCGGCCGGGATCGCCGCCCTGCTGCAGGGCCGGACGACGCTGAAGGCCGAGGCCGAGATCGCCGATGCCGGCCCGATCACCATCCGCCAGCTCGACGCCACGGCCGCGGCCGGCAGCGTCTCGGTGACCGGCAGCGTGAACCCGACCGGCAACCAGGTCGACCTCGGCTACAAGCTGCAGGCCGGCGCCGCCGCGGGCTTCGCCACGCTGCTGCCGCCCGGCACCGGCTGGGACTCGCTGGCGGTCGACGGCACCGCCAAGGGCACCCTGGATGCGCCGGTGGTTGTGGCCGCGATCCGCGGTGCCGGGCTGCGCCAGGCCCCCTACGGCGCCGGCACGCTGGCGGTCGACCTGACGGCGACGCCGCGGGGTCCGTTCTCCGACCCCGAGGCCCCGATCGGGCTGCACGTCACCGCCGCCGCCGATGGCCTCGCGCTCGGCGACCCGCTGCTCGAAACGGCGGCCGGCCACACCCTGCAGCTCAACCTCGACGGCAGTGCCACCCAGTCGGGCAAGGCGGTGATCGACCGGCTGGAGACCCGGCTGGACGGTGCCGTCCTGACTGCCAGCGGCCAGGGCGACGCGATGGCGCCATCCGGCGCCGGCACGCTGCACCTGACCTATGCCGATCTCGGCCGCCTCTCCGGCCTGGTCGGCCAGCCGATCTCCGGCGCCCTCGACCTGACGGTGAAGCCGGCGCTGACCGCGGACGGCGCCGCCACCCTGGAATGGACCGGCACCATCGCCGAGCCGAACGCCGAAGCCACGCCGACCGCCGCGGTGCTCGGCCGGGAGGCGACGCTGAACGGCCGGATCGAGCGCGACGCCGCCGGCAAGATCACCGTCTCCGGCATCAGCGTGAAGGGCGAGAAGGCCTCGCTCGACGCCGCCGGGACGCTGGACGGCGACGCGATCGACGGCACGATCAAGGCAGCGCTCGGCTCGCTCGCCGCGGTGTCGCCCGGCATCGAGGGCGCGGTGTCGGTTGACGCCGCCCTGTCCGGCACCATCGGCGCGCTCGGCGTCAAGGGCCAGGTGGTGGCCGAGGGGGTGAAGACCGCCGGCCATGCGGTCGAGCACCTGACCGTCGACATCGACGCCGCCGGCCTGCCCGCCGCCCCCGCCGGCACGGTCAAGCTGGCCGGCACGGTCGACGGCAAGCCGGCCACCGGCGACATCGTGCTGGCCCAGAAGCCGGATGGCGGCATCGATGTCAGCACGCTGGTGCTGGACGTCGCCGGCATCAAGGCCGATGGCAACGCCGCGGTGGCGGCGGACGGCAAGCCGGTCGGTGGCACCATTCGCCTGGCCGTGGCCGATCTCGGCGTCGTCGGCGCCTTCATCGGCCAGGCGCTGCGCGGCCAGCTCGACGCCACCCTGACGCTCGACCCCGCGGCCGGCGCCAAGATCGACCTGACCGCCCGGCGTGTCGCCTATGCCGACCAGGCCCAGCTCGGCGAGATCCGGCTGACCGGCACCGTGCTCGACCCGATGGCGGACGGACGGCGCATCCAGGACGGCCGGCTGCTGGTCACCAACGCCACCGCCAGCGGCACCCCGATCAGCCGGGCGGAGCTGACCGTCGCCGGCACGATGCAGCAGCTGGCGCTGAAGCTGCAGGCCGCGACCGGCTACGGCACCGCCGACATGGCCGCCGATATCGGCCTGAACGGGGCGGAGACCGTGGTCGGGCTGAAGAGCCTGGCGATCCGCCAGTCCGGCCAGTCGGTCACCCTGTCGAAGCCGGCCACCATCCGCGCCGGCGCCGCCGGCGTCGATCTCGGCACCATCGACCTCGCAATCAGCGGCGGCGGCAGCGTCACCCTCTCGGGCAAGGCCGGCGACGCGCTGGACCTGCGCGCCCGCATCGCCCGCCTTCCGCTCGGCCTGGCGTCGATCGCCAGCCCGGGCCTCGAACTGCAGGGGCAGCTGAACGGCGAGGCCACCATCACCGGCAGCGCCGCCGACCCCGGCGGCAAGTTCTCGCTCAAGGTCTCCGGCGCCAAGATGGGCGGGCTGAACACCGCCGGCCTACCCGCGATCGACGCCACCGCCGACGGCACGCTGGGCGGCCGGCGCGTCACCGTCACCAGCCGGGTCACCGCCGGGCGCGCCCGGCTCGACCTGCAAGGCGCGGTGCCGCTGGGCGGCGGGCCGCTCTCGGCCTCGGCCAAGGGCCAGGTCGAGCTGGCGATGTTCAACGACTTCCTGGGCGCCGGCGCCGACCGCATCGGCGGCCCGCTGTCGCTCGACGTCAGGATCGAAGGCACGCCCGACAGGCCGCAGGCCTCCGGCACCGTGACGCTGCGCAACGGCAGCTACCAGAACTCGGAATACGGCGTCCGGCTGCAGAACATCGACGCCACCGTCACCGGCGCCGGGGACAGCTTCCGCCTGACCAGCCTGTCGGCGAAGACGCCGGGCGGCGGCACCATCAGCGGTAGCGGCAGCGTCACCCTGGGCCCGCGCGGCAGCCTGCCGGTCGACCTGAAGATTCAGACCAGCAATGCGCTGCTGGTGTCCAGCGAGCTGGCGACGGTCCATGCCGACAGCGACCTGACCATGTCCGGCGACCTGTCGGCCGATGCGCTGTTCCAGGGCTCGATCAAGGTCCGCAACGCCGTCATCCAGATCCCCGACAGCTTCCCGGTCACGGTGACGCCGATCCCGGTGCGCCAGATCAACGTGCCGCCGGAGGTCGCGGCACGGATGAAAGCGGAGGGCGTTGCCCTCAACACGGCGACGCCGCCGAGCCGAAACCGGAATCGGAACCAGCCGCAGAAGCCGCCATCGCAGATCCGGCTCGACATCAGCGTCGACTCGCCAAACCAGTTCTATGTCCGCGGCCAGGGCATCGATGCCGAGATGCAGGGCCAGCTCCACATCTCTGGTACGACCTCCACCCCCGACATCGAAGGCAACTTCAAGATGCGGCGCGGCCAGATCTCGAAATTCGGCCAGCGCCTGGATTTCGAGCACGGCAATCTCAGCTTCGACGGCGGGGCACTGGATCCGCGGCTGGACTTCCTGGCATCGACCCGGGCCGGCGACGTCACCGCCAATATCGAGGTCGGCGGCTATGCCTCGAAGCCGGAGCTGACGCTCAGTTCGTCGCCGGAGCTGCCGCAGGACGAGGTGCTGTCGCGGCTGCTGTTCGGCCAGGCCACCGGTCAGCTCAGCCCGACCCAGGCAATCCAGCTGGCCCAGGCGGCGGCGGAAATGGCGGGCGTCGGGGGCGGCGGCACCGGCCTGCTCGGCGGCATCCAGCAGTCGCTCGGCCTCGACCAGCTCGACTTCAACACCGACGCCTCCGGCGGCTCCGGGGTCGGCCTCGGCCGCTACCTCACCAAGGGCGTCCGCGTCGGGGTGGAACAGGGCATCAGTGCCGGCAGCACCCGGGCCACGGTCACCATCGACATCACCGACCACATCAAGGGCAAGGCCGAGGCCGGCGGCGACAGCGGCGGCGGCGTCGGCGTGACCATGGAGTGGGACTACTGACGGCAGCGCGGCTCGCGGCCGTCAGCCGGCGGCGCTCCGGGCCGGCGTCTCCCCCTCGTCTTTGGACAGCTCGTCCTGCGGGATCGCCACCGCGCCTTCCGGCAGGTGCTGGCGCAGGAACTCGGCCAGCATCTCGATCTCGCCGCGGCGCGCCGCGCCCCGGCGCCAGACCAGCCCGATCCGCCGCGACGGCTGCGGCGCGTCGAAGGACCGGAGCGCGATGTCGTCGTCGGCCATGGTCGGCGCGGAACAGGCGAGGGCCGGCAGCAGGGTGATGCCGATCCGCCCGGCCACCATCTCGCGCAGGGTCGACAGGCTGGTGGCGCCGAACGCATCTTCCTGCGTCCGCGACGCGCTGCGGCACACCTCCAGCGCCTGGTCGCGCAGGCAGTGCCCGTCCTCCAGCAGCAGCAAGTGCTCGCCCGACAGGTCGGCCGGCGACACTCGGTTGGTCCGGGCCAGCCGATGCCCGGTCGGCACCGCCAGCAGGAAGGGCTCGTCGAACACCGGCAGCGATTCCAGCTTCGGATCTTCGACCGGCAGGGCCAGCAGCGCCGCCTCCAGCTCGCCGCGGCGCAGCCGCTCGACCAGCCGGTCGGTCAGATCCTCTCGCAGATACAGGCGCAGGTCCGGATAGGTGCGGCGCAACGTCCGCATCAGCCGCGGCAGCAGATAGGGCCCGAGCGTCGGGATCACCCCGAGCCTGAAGTCGCCGGCCAGCGGCGCCGCCTGGTCGCGGGCGGCGAGCAGCAGATCCTGGGTCTCGGCCAGGATGCGCCGCGCCCGGGCGACGATCGATTCGCCCAGCGGGGTCAGCAGGATCCGCCGGTTCGACCGTTCGAACAGCGGCCCGCCCAGCATCTCCTCCAGCGCCTGGACCTGGGCGCTGAGCGAGGGCTGGCTGACATGGCAGGCGGCCGCGGCCCGGCCGAAATGGCGCGAGTCGGCGACCGCGACGACATAGCGGAGCTGCCGCAGGGTGATCGGTTGGTTCATAGGCTCAAGCTATCATAATTGTCGGAACAATCGATTTGATTGTGGGACTCCGGCTTGCTATCTCCTTGCTGCACTGCGGCATCAACCCTGTTGCGCCGCACACAAAAAATCCCACCAAAGATCCCACGGAGCCTCTCGATGCCCATGTTGACCATTGGCGACATTTTCCCGGATTTCTCGCTCCAGGCGGTCGTCTCGACCAACCCGAAGGACGCCTTCACCCAGATCGACCGTGCCGCCAGCAAGGGCAAGTGGAAGGTCGTGTTCTTCTGGCCGAAGGACTTCACCTTCGTCTGCCCGACCGAGATCGCGGCGTTCGGCAAGCTGGCCGGCGACTTCGCCGACCGCGACGCGCTGGTCTACGGCGTCTCGACCGACAGCGAGTTCGTGCACCTGGCCTGGCGCCAGAACCACGCCGACCTGAAGGAGCTGCCGATCCCGATGCTGGCCGACATCCGCAAGGATCTCAGCCGCTCGCTCGGCATCCTCGAGAAGAGCGAGGAAGTCTGCCTGCGCGCCACCTTCATCGTCGACCCGGACAACATCATCCGCTTCGTCTCGGTCAACGACATGTCGGTCGGCCGCAACCCGCACGAGGTCCTGCGCGTGCTCGATGCCCTGCAGACCGACGAGCTGTGCCCCTGCAACTGGCAGAAGGGCGAGGAGACCCTGCAGGCCGCCTGATCCGGCGTCCTGTTCCTCTCCGGCCGGCCCCCCGCGGGCCGGCCACTGCCTTTTCCAAGCCCCGCCGGAGCCCCCCATGTCGATCGACACGCTGAAGGCCAGCCTTCCCGACTACGCCAAGGATCTGAAGCTCAACCTGTCCTCGGTCCTGACCCCGCCCGGCGTGACCGCCCAGCAGATCTGGGGTTCGGCCCTGGCCAGCGCCTATGCCTCGCGCAACGCCACCGTGATCAAGGCGATCGCGGCCGAGGCGGCGCAGCACCTGTCGCCCGAGGCGCAGGGCGCGGCCAAGACGGCGGCGGCGATCATGGGCATGAACAACATCTACTATCGCTTCACCCACCTCGTGTCCGAGAAGGACTACGCGACCATGCCGGCCCGGCTGCGCATGAACGCGATCGCCAATCCGGGCGTCGACCAGGTGGATTTCGAGCTGTATTCGCTGGCGGTGTCGGCGATCAACGGCTGCGGCATGTGCATGGACAGCCATGAGCAGGTCGTCGCCAAGAAGGGCGTCGGCAAGGATGTGGTCCAGGCCGTGATCCGGATCGCCGCGGTGATCCACGCCGTGGCCGCCACCCTGGACGCCGAGGAGAAGCTGGCCGCCTGACGGCCCGCGCTCCGGCGAGAGAGAAGGCCCGCCCCGGTGGCGGGCCTTTGCTTATTCGGCCGCCAGCCGGTCCACCGTGATGCGGCGCCTGCGGATGGAGCGGTCGGCCAGCACCATCGGCATGCCGTCGGAGCAGGTCTCGACCCGCGCCTCGACGCCGTAGACCTCGCGCAGCATCGCGGCGGTGACGACGGTCCGCGGCTCGCCGCAGGCGGCGACGCGCCCCTCCTTCAGCACCAGCACCCGGTCGGTGAAGCGCACCGCCTGGTTCAGATCGTGCAGCGCGATCAGCACACATAAGGATCGGCTGCGCGCCAGGTCGCGGACCAGGGTCAGCACCTCGACCTGGCGCTGCAGGTCGAGCGCGCTGGTCGGCTCGTCCATCAAGAGGATGCGCGGGTCGCGCACCAGCGCCTGGGCGATCGACACCAGCTGCTTCTGGCCGCCGCTGAGCTCGCCCAGGTTGCGCATGGCGAGGTCGTCGATCTCGAGCAGCGCCAGGGTGCGGGTGACGGCGTCGAGATCGCTGTCGTCGACCCGCCAGCCGGCGCTGCTCTTGCGCGCCAGCAGCACGGATTCGAGCACGGTGAGGACGGCGTTCACCGCAGCCTCCTGCGGCAGGTGGCACGGCCGGTTCGGGTCGCTCGCCTCCCAGCCGGCGGCGGCACGGCCGTCGACCAGCACCTCGCCCGGGCCGCCGATCAGCCCGGCGATGCGGCGGAACAGGCTGGACTTGCCGACCGCGTTCGGCCCGATAACGGCGGTGACCTCGCCGCCCGCCATCACCGGGGTGGTGATGCCGTGCAGCACCGCCCGGCGGCCATAGGCGACCGAGACGTCGCGGAGCTCCAGAGTCACGGGGGTCATTGCCATGCGCGGCGCCGGCTGGCCAGGATCAGGCTGAAGAAGAACGGCACGCCGACCAGGGCGGTGATCACCCCGATCGGGAAGATCACGCCCGGCACGATCGATTTCGACACGATCGAGGTGGCGGACAGCATCAGCGCCCCGGCCAGGGCCGAGGCCGGCAGGAAGAAGCGCTGGTCCTCGCCGATCAGCATGCGCGCGATATGCGGCCCGACCAGCCCGACGAAGCCGATGGTGCCGACGAAGGCGACCGGCACCGAGGCCAGCAGGCTGACGGCCATGATGGTCTCCAGCCGCAGCCGGCGGACATCGATGCCGAAGCTGCGGGCCTTGTCCTCGCCCAGCCGCAGCGCCGTCAGCTGCCAGGCCCGACGCGCCATCAGCGGCAGCAGCACCAACAGGACGACCGCCGTGACCGCGAGCTTGCCCCAGCTGGCCTTGCCCAGGCTGCCCATGGTCCAGAACACCACCGCGGCCAGCGCCTGCTCCGACGCCACATACTGCAGCAGCGACAAGAGGGCGTTGAAGGTGAAGACGATGGCGATGCCCAGCAGCACCACCGTCTCCATGGTCACGCCGCGGCGCTGGCTCAGCGCGTGCAGCCCCAGCGACGCCACCAGCGCCATCAGGAAGGCGTTGACCGGCACCATCACGTCGGTCAGCGCCGGGATCAGCGCCACGCCGAGGACGATGGCCAGCGCCGCGCCGAAGCTGGCCGCGGCCGAGATGCCGAGGGTGAAGGGATCTGCCAGCGGGTTGTTCAGCACCGTCTGCATCTGCGCCCCGGCCACGGCCAAAGCGGCGCCGACCACCACGGCCATCAGCGCCACCGGCAGGCGGATGTCCCAGATCACCACCCGCAGCGTCGCCGGCACGTCGGCGGGCGAGACCAGGGCCGACACCACCTCGCCGACGCCGTAGCGCGCCGGGCCGATGCCGATGTCGAGCACCAGGCTGACCAGCAGCGCCGCGGCCAGGGCCGCGAGCAGCAGCAGCTTGCGCCGGGCCAGGCCGCGATAGGCGGCGCGGCCGGCGCGCAGATGGGGGTCGATCGGGACGGCGTGGTCCGCCATGCGATACCTTTCAGCCCGCCGGGGCCAGCGAGACCCAGTAGCCGGGCCGGTACGGGATCGGCAGGAACCGCTCGTGCAGGGTGCGGAACGTCGCCTCCGGGTCGAGGTCGGCGAACAGGTCGGGGTGCAGCCATTTGGCGATCTGCTGGACCCCGACGAACTGATACGGGCTGTCGTAGAACTGGTGCCAGATGGCATGGACGCGGCCGTCGGCCACCGCCTTGACGCCGGTATAGGCCGGGCGCCGCACCAGCGCCGCCAGCCGCTCCTTCGCCTTCGCCTGGTCGGCGTCGGGGCCGAGCCCGACCCAGCCGCCATCGGGCACGAATTTCGACCAGTTGGCGCCGGTGATGATGACCACGTCCGGATTGGCAACGGTCACCTGCTCCGGATTCAGCACGCCGAAGGCGCCGGGGATCAGGTCGGCGGCGATGTTGGTGCCGCCGGCCATCCGCACCATGCGGCCGAAATTCTCGGTGCCGAAGGAGGCGCAGCATTCGGCGCCCCAGCCGGTGCCGGCGGCGCGCTCGATCATCACCTTCGGATTCGGCGCACCCGCCTGGGCCAGCCGGTCCAGCACCAGGCCCAGCTGCTGCCGGTAGAAGGCGATGAACTCTTCGGCCCGGTCCTGCCGGCCGAGGATCTGGCCGAACAGCCGGACGCTGGGTTCGGTGTTGGTGAAGGGCTCGTCGCGGAAGTCGATGAAGACGGTGGCGATGCCGGCGCCCTCCAGCGTCTTGATCAGCCCGGATTCCTCGGCCGCCTGCTTCTGGCCCAGGAGCAGGAACAGCACGTCGGGCTTCAGCGCGATCGCCTGCTCGGTGTTGAACGTCCCCTCCTCCGGGTCGCCGATGTCGGGGATGGCATCGATGGCGGGGAACTTCGCCTGGTACAGCCTGTAGGTGTCGAGGTCGGAGCGCTCGAACTCGTCCTTCCAGCCGGCGATGCGGCCGATCGGGTTGTCGCGGTCGAGGGCGGCGACGATGTAGATCTGCCGCCCCTCGCCGAGCAGGATGCGCTCGACATGCTTCGGCACCTCGACCGTGCGTCCGGCCAGGTCGGTGACCGAAATCCTGTCGTCCGCCGCGACGGCCGTGCCGCCCCAGAGGCCCAACGCCGCCACCGCAAGGATCCTGATCATCGAACGCATTGCCACCCCCTCGTGAACGGGGGTTGGGTACCATGCGACCATTGCGATTGCGAGTGCTTTTCAGTCTCGCCCGACGAGGCTGCAGCGTCCCCTCGCTCTCTGGCATGCTGTCGCCGCAGCCCCGGAGTCGCGATGATTCAGCTGTCCCGCCTGAGCCTCGATCCGATCCATCTGCGCCAGGCGGTGCGGGGCGCGATCGCGGCCGTCGCCGCCTATGCCCTGGCCGAGGCCCTCGGCCTGCCCAAGGGCTACTGGTCGGTGCTGACCGCGGTGATCGTGCTGCAGGCCACGCTCGGCGCCACGCTCGGCGCCACCGTCGACCGGCTGCTCGGCACCGTGCTCGGCGCCGTGGCCGGGGTGATCGGCGCGGTGCTGTCCGGCCCGTCGGCGCTGGGCACCGGCGCGGTGCTGCTGCTGGTCATGCTGGTCACGGTCTATATCGCCGCCCGCCGGCCCAACCTGCGCCTGGGCGCGGTCACCGCGGCGATCGTCATGCTGTCCGACCCCAGCCATGCCGACCCGCTGGGCGCCGCTTTCCAGCGGGTGGCGGAGATCGGCCTGGGCACCGTGGTCGGGGTGCTGGCCGCGCTGCTGATCCTGCCGTCCCGGGCCCGCGACCATCTGCGCGACACCGCCGCCGAGGCGCTGGGCCAATGCGCCGGCCTGCTGGCCCTGATCGCCGGGCGCCTGGGTGGATCGGAGGGGGATGCGACGGCGATCAACCAGCGCATCCGCACGCTGCTGCGCAAGGCGGACGGCCAGCTGGACGAGGCGCGGCGCGAGCGGCCCGGCGCGATGCCGGAGCATCTCGACCCGGCGCCGATCATCCGCACGATCCGCCGCCTGTGGTACAGCGAGATCATCCTGAACCGGGCCGCCCAGAGTCCGCTGTCGCCGGCGCTGCAGGCGGCGCTGGGGGCGACGCTGGACCAGGCGGTGACGGCGGCGAAGAAGCGGATGACCTCGCTGGCCGCGTCGCTGGAGGCGAAGGCCGCGCCGGGCGGGGGCAGCGCCCTCGACCAGGCGGTCGCGGCGCTGCAGAGCAGCGTCGACGCCCTCCGGGGCACCGGCGGCGACGGGCTGGACGGGCGCGAATTCGGCCAGGCCTTCGCTTTGGCCTTCACCTTCGCCCAGCTCCGCGACAACCTCGCCGACCTGGCCGAGCGGCTGCGCGAGCAGGCGGGCGAGGCGCCGGCGCCGCTGACGGCGGACTGAGATCGGGGAGAGAGCCGCCATGACCGCACCCGGCATCCACGCCATCCTCTACGCCTTCTTCGATGCCGAGGAGCGGCTCGACCGCGCCGCCATGCGCCGGCAGACGGAGGCGTGCCTGGAGGCCGGGGTCGCCGGCATCGCCGCGCTGGGCCTGGCCACCGAGGTGGCGAAGCTGGGCGTCGACGAGCGCCGGGCGGTGATGGATTGGGTGGCCGAGGATGTCGGCGGCCGGGTGCCGGTCGGCTTCACCATCTTCGGTTCGTCGGTGGCGGAGCAGGTGGCGATGGTCCGCGCGGCGGAGGCGGCCGGGACCGGCTGGCTGATCCTGCAGCCGCCGGCCGCGGGCAGCTACGGCGCCGGCGAGTATCTCGACTTCTTCAGCCGGGTGATGGATGCGACGGCGCTGCCGGTGGCGATCCAGAACGCGCCGCAATATCTCGGCCGCGGCCTGTCCGCCGACGACATCGCCCGGCTGATGCGCCGCCACGCCAACATGACGCTGATCAAGGCCGAGGGGACGGCCATTGAGATCGAGCGGCTGATCGCCGTGACCGAAGGAAAGCTGCTTGTGTTCAACGGCCGCGGCGGGCTGGAGATGATCGACAGCCTGCGCGCCGGCTGCAGCGGCTTCCTTCTGGCGCCGGACGCGGTCGACCACGCGGTGGCGATCCACCGGCGGCACGACGCCGGGGATGAAGCAGGCGCCGTGGCGGCCTATGCCCGGGTGGCACCGTCGATCGTCTTCGTCATGCAGTCGATCGAGACGCTGATCTGCTACGGCAAGCGCCTGTTCGCCGCCCGGGCGGGGCTGACGGTGCATGACCGGGCGCCGGCGCTGCGCCCGACCGAATTCGGCCTCGACCTGGTGGCCCGGCACGCCGCGGCGCTGGGGCCGTTCGGCCGCAAGGCCTAGAGCCGACTGAAATCGGGGTCAAATCATGCCCATGCATTCGGGCAAGGCCGACAGGACGTCGAGCATCTTCGCGTCTGCCTCTCCCGCCTGGCGGGAGAGGTCGGGCTCGCGCAGCGAGACCGGGTGAGGGCGGGTCCCGGCCTCGACAAACTCCCCTCACCCGGAGCCGCTTCGCGTCTCCGACCTCTCCCGCAAGCGAGACCTTTTCAGAATTCGATCACCTGAACCGACACGTGTTTTCCACTCTCCCCCTCCCCTTGCGGGAGGGGGTAGGGGGAGGGGGTGTCGATGACGGGAGCCGGCGCGGCATTGGCGAGGATTTCTGCGGGGCCGGTGGTGACCCTCAACATCAATTCTGGCGGCACCAAACCCCTCCCCCTGCCCCCTCCCGCAAGGGGAGGGGGAGGATAGAAGGGATAAGTCGGCTCGAACGGCGGTGTTCTGAAAAGGTCTCGC
>NZ_JASATH010000061.1:0-38369 GCF_038440215.1 Inquilinus sp. OTU3971
CCGCCAGGACGTCCGGGTGAGGGCTGGCCCAGGCCTCGACAAACTCCCCTCACCCGGAGCCGCTTCGCGTCTCCGACCTCTCCCGCAAGCGGGAGAGGCAACGCGAGGACCGGATAGGCTTCGAAGGAAGACGTCACAATGCGGCGCCGATCCTGACGGGCGGGGTACTTCGGGCCGGCGGATTTAGGGGTCCGGCCCGGCCGGTGTCAATCGATCGCAGGCCCGCGGCGGACGCCGGCGGCCGGGCGCTCCCGAATCAGAATCGTACAAACATCAGACCATTTGACAGCCGAGGTTCCAAAATGCTGGCCTCAGGCGCCCGTGCTGGATATGGTGCGGACAAAGTTTGCGCAGTGGAGGAAACATGGCTGGCGTTACGCTCCGTGGCATTCGTAAGTCGTTCGGCGACCTCGAGATCATCAAAGGCGTCGATCTCGACATCCGCGACCGCGAATTCGTCGTCTTCGTCGGCCCGTCGGGCTGCGGCAAGTCGACCCTGCTGCGGTTGATCGCCGGCCTCGAGGACATCAGTGCCGGCGACCTCGCCATCGACGGCCAGCGGGTCAACGACCTGCCGCCGGCCGAGCGCGGCATCGCGATGGTGTTCCAGAGCTACGCGCTCTACCCGCACATGACGGTCTACGAGAACATGGCCTTCGGCCTGAAGCTCGCCAAGACCAACAAGGCCGAGATCGAGCGCAAGGTCGGCGACGCCGCCCGTATCCTGCAGCTCGAGCATCTCCTGAAGCGCAAGCCGAAGGAACTGTCGGGCGGCCAGCGCCAGCGCGTCGCCATCGGCCGCGCCATCGTGCGCAACCCGAAGGTGTTCCTGTTCGACGAGCCGCTGTCGAACCTCGACGCGGCGCTGCGCGTGCAGATGCGGATCGAGATCGCCCGCCTGCACAACGACCTGAACGCCACCATGGTCTACGTCACCCACGACCAGGTCGAGGCGATGACGCTGGCCGACAAGATCGTGGTGCTGAGCGCCGGCCGGATCGAGCAGGTCGGCTCACCGCTCGAGCTGTACCACCACCCGGACAACCTGTTCGTCGCCGGCTTCATCGGCAGCCCGAAGATGAACTTCATCGAGACCGAGGTCACCGCGTCCAACGGCGCCACCGCGACGGTGGGGCTGCCGGGCGGCGGCTCGGTCACGGTGCCGGTGCAGCCGGGCCGGGCCAAGGTTGGCGACAAGGTCACGCTCGGCGTCCGGCCGGAGCACATGAACGAGGCCGGCACCGGTGCCGCCACCATCCCGGGCCAGGTGCTGGTGGTCGAGCGCCTCGGCGGCGAGACCTATCTCTACCTCAAGACCGGCGCCGGCATGCTGACGGTGCAGGCCGACGGCGACAGCCGGGCCAAGACCAACGACCAGGTCCAGATCGGCTTCGCGGCCGACACCTGCCACCTGTTCGACGCCCAGGGCCAGGCCCTGCAGCGGGCGGAGCGGCACCCGATGGCCGATATCGGCCGCGAGCCGGCGATGGCCCACTGATGCTGACGGCCAGGGTCCTCAAGATCCTGGCCACAGCCGGTGTTGCGCTGTTCTTCACCTTGGTCGCGATCGGCAACCTGACCGATTACGGCTCCAACTTCGCCTTCGTGCGGCACGTGCTGGCGATGGACACGACGTTCCGATCGCCCGCCCTGATGTGGCGGGCGATCGACGTTCCGGGGGCTGCCCATGTGGCCTATGCCCTGATCATCGCCTGGCAGGTCGCCACCGCTCTCGTCTGCTGGGCTGGCGCGGTGCGCATGGGGCTGCGCTGGGACGCGCCGACCGCCATCTTCGCCCGGGCCAAGTCCGTGGCGCTGGCCGGCGTCGGCATGGGCTTCCTGCTCTACGCCTTCGGCTTCGTCGTCATCGGCGGCGAATGGTTCGCCATGTGGCAGTCCAAGGAGTGGAACGGCCAGCCGCCCGCGCATCTGTTCCTGACCATCACCGGCATCGTCCTCCTGTTCCTGAACCAGCGGGACGAGGAGCTGCCTTACGATATTTGAGCGGTCGGTGCCCCGCAGCTTTGGTAGACTCCGTTCCGGCTTCCGGGAGAAGGCGATGCCGGACGGGTCCACCTATCCGAGACTGCTCGGGATCGGTCTCTACACCGTGGCGGATGCCGCGCGGCTCCTGCACATCCCTGCCGGCACGGCCCGGCGATGGATCAATGGATACAGCTACAGCGATCGAGGCGAACAGCACCGCGCGGCGCCGCTATGGCCGACCGACATCGCACCGGTCGACGACAATCCGAGAGGGCTCAGCTTCCGCGACCTGATGGAACTGCGGATGATCCATGCCCTGGTCGGCAACGGTGTGCCGCTTCAGGCCATCCGACGCGGCATCGAGATCGCCCGATCGGAGATCGGCGAGGACCGGCCGTTGTCGACGGCCCGGCTGAAGACCGACGGTGTGTCCTGGTTTCTCCAGGTCGGGCAGGAGACGGCGGAGCCGCGCCTGGTCGATCTGGTCAAGCGCCGAGGCCAGTATGGATTCCACGCGCTGATCGCCCCCAGCTTTCAGGATGTCGACTTCGAGGGCATCGAGCCGGCGCGGTGGTGGCCCGCGGGCCATGGGGCGGGCATCGTGCTGGATCCCCGGCGACGCTTCGGATCGCCGATGGTCGCAGAATACGGCGTGCCGACGGCGACGCTCGCCCTCGCCGCTCGGGCCGAAGGCTCCGAGGCCGCCGTGGCGCGCTACTACGAGATCCCCGTCAAGGCCGTCCATAGCGCCATCGAGTTCGAACGCGGGCTCGCGGCTTGAAGCTGTTCGTCGACGAGAACCTCCCGCCTGTCGTCGCCCGCTCGCTGCACGTCCTGCTTTCCGTCGAGGGCCATCAGGTCGTGGCGGCGCGCGACAAATGCCCCGGCGCGACCGACGAGGAGTGGATTCGCCTGCTCACCCGGGACGGCGGATGGTGCGTCCTGTCCCACGACCTGCGCATCCGCAAGGATCCCTTGTCCAAGGCGGCGTGGCGGTCGAGCCGCCTGATCGGCTTCTTCCTGGCGCCGGCCTTCGACAAGCGGCTCGTCACCGAAAAGGTGGCGCTGGTGCTCTGGCACTGGCCTGCCATGGTCACGCAGGCCGGCATCGTCCAGGGGCCCGCCCTGTTCGAGCTTCCGATCAATCGAAGCTCGAAGTTTCGTGCGCTGCCCCTTTGACCGCCCGCCATGATCGGGTACAGGTTCTTGACCCGTTCGCAGCACCGATGCGTCCATGAGCCTGTTCCTTCTCCGACTTGGCGAGAGATCGCCCTCCCCGGCGCGGCATGAGCAATGATCATCCCCTCCCCGCGGCCGGGCCGGCCCCGGTCGCGCTGAAGCTGGCGGATGAGCGCATCGCCGATGCGGTCGACCCGTCGATCGGCCTCAACGCGCTGCGGATCGAGGACCTGCCGATCATCGCCCGCTGGCTGGAGCGGCCGCATGTGATGCGCTGGTGGGGCGACCCGGAGGAGGAGCTGGCGCAGATCGCCACCCATCTGGTCGAATCGAACATCGCGCCGTTCCTGGCCTGCGAAGGCAGCCGGCCGATCGGCTACATGCATGTCTACCATGCCAACCCCGACAGCTACTGGGCCGCGCACCAACTGCCGCGCCAGACCTTCGGCATCGACCTGTTCCTGGGCGAGACCGACGTGATCGGCCGCGGCATGGGCACCCGGCTGATCCGGCTGGTGCTGCGCCGCCTGCTGGCCCTGCCGGAGACGGCGCGGATCCAGGTCGACCCGGCCCCGGCCAACGCCGCCGCGATCCGCGCCTATGAGAAGGCCGGGTTCCAGCGCCGCGGGCCGATCGACACGCCGGACGGCGCCGCCCTGTACATGACGATCGACCGCGAGGGCTGAGCCCGGATGCCAGAATTGAGCGACGTCGTCGGCGACATCGCCGACGCCATGGCGCGGGAGCAGCAGCGCGGCGAGGTCGCGACCTATATCCCGGAGCTGGCGAAGGTCGATGTCGGCCAGTTCGGCATCGCCGTCGCCACCCTCGACGGCGGCTTCTGCTGTGCCGGCGACGCCGAGGTGCCGTTCTCGATCCAGAGCGTCTCCAAGGTCTTCACCCTGACCCTGGCCCTCGGCGCCGTCGGCGACGCGCTGTTCCGGCGCGTCGGCCGTGAGCCGTCCGGCAATGCCTTCAACTCGATCGTCCAGCTCGAGCACGAGCGGGGCGTGCCGCGCAACCCGTTCATCAATGCCGGCGCGCTGGTGGTGACCGACGTGGTCCTGGCCGGGCACCAGCCGCGCGAGGCGATCGGGTCGATCCTGCGCTTCATCCGCTGGCTGGCCGATGACGAGGGCATCGCCATCGACGAGAGGGTGGCGCGGTCCGAGGCCGGCACCGCCTACCGCAACATGGCGCTGGCCGCCTATATGAAGTCCTTCGGCAACCTGATGCATCCGGTGGAGCTGACGCTCGGCGTCTATGTCCACCAATGCGCCATCGCCATGACCTGCCGGCAGCTCGCCACCGCCGGGCGCTTCCTGGCCGATGGCGGGCTGTCGACCGGGAGCCGCGTGGTCTCGCCGGAGCGGGCGCGGCGGATCAACGCCCTGATGCTGACCTGCGGCCATTACGACGGCTCGGGCGACTTCGCCTTCCGCGTCGGCCTGCCGGGCAAGAGCGGCGTCGGCGGCGGTATCCTGGCGATCGTGCCGGGCCGCGCCGCGGTCGCGGTCTGGTCGCCGGGGCTGAACCAGCACGGCAACTCGCTGCTCGGCACCCTGGCGCTCGAGCGGCTCGCGAAAGCCATGGGCTGGTCGGTCTTCGGGCCCTGATGGCCCGGCGCCTGCCCTCCCTCCCCGCCCTGCGCGCCTTCGAGGCGGCCGGCCGGCATCTCAGCTTCCGCCGCGCCGCCGAGGAGCTGTTGGTGACGCCGAGCGCGATCAGCCACCAGGTGCAGCGGCTGGAGCGCGAGCTCGGCACCGCCCTGTTCCGGCGCAGGACCCGCGCCATCACCCTGACCCCGGTGGGCGAGCGCTATCTCGACGGGGTGCGCCGCGCCTTCGACCTGCTGGCGGAGGAGACCCGTTCCGTCCGGGCGCCGGAGCGGGCGGTGCTGCGGGTCAGCCTGCTGGCCTCCTTCGCCACCCATTGGCTGGTGCCGCGGCTCGGCCGCTTCGCCGCCGCGCATCCGGAGATCGAGCTGCGGCTGGAGCCGTCCAACGCCCTGGTCGATCTGAAGGATGGTGAGGCCGACCTGGCGATCCGCTATGGCACCGGCGGCTGGCCGGAGGTCGAGGCGACGCTGCTGCTGGCCGACCGCATCGCCCCGGTGGTCAGCCCGGCGCTGCTGGAGCGCGGCCCGCCGATCGCGGCGCCGGCCGACCTGCTGCACCACACCCTCCTGCTGTCCTATGCCCGCGAGCCGATCGAATGGCCGGCCTGGTCGGCGGCACATGGCTTCGACCTGGCGCGCGCCCGCACCCTGATGCTGCACGACTATAACATCGTGCTGGAGGCGGCGCTGGCCGGCCAGGGCGTGGCCATGGGCCGGCATGCGCTGATCGGCGAGCGGCTGCGCAGCGGCGCGCTGGTCGAGCCGCTCGGCGGCCCGCCCTTCGCCCCGCCCGGCCTCGGCTACTGGCTGGTGACCCGGCCTGGCCCCCTGCCCTCGCCGGTCGCCGCCTTCCTCGACTGGATCCGCGGCGAGGCGGCGGTCTCCCCGGAGCCCACGTAAACGAATGGCGCCCATGCCGCGTGTGACACTGGCACGCTTCGCTACGCTCCGGCATCGTGCTCGACTCCCGATGATGGAACGGATGACCCGATGCTGATGCAGCGAAGCTATGCCGCCTTCCTGTTCGACATGGATGGCACCCTGCTCGACAGTATCGCCTCGGCCGTCCGCGTCTGGACCCGCTGGGCCGAGCGGCACGGGCTCGATGCCGCGGCGGTCGTCGAGACCATGCATGGCGTGCGCGCGGTCGAGACCGTTCGTCGCTGGGGCGTGCCGGAAGCTCAGGTGCCGCACGAGGTCGCCGCCCTGACCCAGGCCGAGATCGACGATGTCGAGGGCGTGGTCGCCATCGCCGGGGTGGAGCGGTTCCTGCAGTCCCTGCCGCCCGACCGCTGGGCGATCGTCACCTCGGCGCCGCGGGCGCTGGCGGCCAGGCGCCTTGCCGCCGCCGGCCTGGTCCCGCCCGCCGTGCTGGTCACGGCCGAGGACGTCGCCCGCGGCAAGCCGGCGCCGGACGGCTTCCTGGCGGCGGCGAAGCGGCTGGGCGTCACCGCCGATGACTGCCTGGTCTGGGAGGATGCGCCGGCCGGCATCGCCGCGGCTGAGGCATCGGGCGCATCCGTCATGGTGGTGGGCGCCACCCATGCCCATCCGATGGCGACGCGCCACCCGGTGGTCGCGGATTACGAGGACCTGGCCGTCACGATCAACGGCGCGGGCCGGCTGGTGCTCGGCCCCCAGGTGAATCCGAGTCACCCATAGGGCGAAAACTTCGCGTTCGTCGGCAAGGGCCGGCGGCGGCTAGCATCCGGGCTTCCGACACCAAGGACCCGACCATGCCGAAGACCATCGTCGAAGCCGTCGCCGCCCTGGGCCATGAGCTGCCCGCAGCCCCCGCCCCGGCCGCCAACTACGTGCCTTACGTCCAGTCCGGTAACCTGCTGCACATCTCCGGCCAGATCTCACAGGACCGCAACGGCCCGGCCTGGCTCGGCCATCTCGGCGACACCGTCTCGCTGGAGGATGGGCAGAAGGCGGCGCAGGCCTGCGCGCTTGCCATCCTGGCCCAGATTGCGGCCGCGACCGGTGGCGACCTCGCCCGCATCCGCCGAATCGTCCGGCTCGGCGTCTTCGTCGCCTCAGCCCCCGGCTTCACCCAGCAGCCGCAGGTCGGCAACGGCGCCTCCGACCTGATCGCCGCGGTGTTCGGCGACAAGGGCAAGCATGCCCGCGCCGCGGTCGGCGTGGCGGCCCTGCCGCGCGGCGTGTCGGTCGAAGTCGACGCCATCGTCGAGCTCGAGGGCTGACCATGGATCTGGCACGGCTGCGGGCCGAGACGCCCGGCATCGACCGGGTGCTGCACTTCAACCATGCCGGCGGCTCGCTGCCGCCGCAGCCGGTGCTGGATGCGGTCCTGGCCCATCTGCAGCGCGAGGCGGTGTCCGGCCCGATCGAGGCCGGCCAGGCCGCCGCGCCGGCGCTGGAGGAAGCCCGCGCCGAGGCCGCCGCCCTGCTCGGGGCCACGCCGCGCGAGATCGCCTTCACCGGCAGCGCCACCCAGGGCTGGGGTCTGGCCTTCGCCGGGCTGCCGCTCGCCGCCGGCGACCGCATCCTGGTCGGCCGGCAGGAATGGGGCGGCAACCTCACGACCCTGCAGCGCGCCGCGTCCCGCACCGGCGCGGTGATCGAGGTCATCCCCTGCGACGACACCGGCCGGGCCTCGCCCGAGGCGCTGGCCGGCATGATCGACGACCGGGTGAAGCTGGTGTCGCTGACCTGGATCGGCGCCAATGGCGGGCTAATCAACCCGGCCGCGGCGATCGGCCGGGTCGCCCGCGCCGCCGGCGTGCCGTTCTTCGTCGACGCCTCACAGGCCATCGGCCAGATCCCGATCGGCGTCGTGGCGTTGGGCTGCGACGTGCTGATCGCGCCCGGCCGCAAGCATCTGCGCGGGCCGCGCGGCACCGGGCTGCTGTATGTCCGGCAAGGGTTCCTCGACCGGCTCGACCCGCCCTATCACGACGCCCGCACCGCCGCCTGGACGCCGGACGGCCCGCGGCTGCAGGACAGCGCCCTGCGCTTCGAGGCCGGCGACTTCCCGATGGCGCTGCGGCTCGGCCTCGGCGCCGCGATCCGCATCGCCCGCGGCCTCGGCATCGACGCCATCCGCGCCCGGCTCGACGGGCTGGCGCAGGGGCTGCGCGGCCGCTTGGCGATGATCCCCGGCGTCACCGTGCACGACCTCGGCGTCGAGCGCGCCGCGCTGGTGTCCTTCGCGGTCGACGGCGTCGAGCCGGCGGCGCTGCGCCAGCGCCTGGCGGCCCAGGGAATCACCATCGCAGTCAACGGCGTGGCCTACACGCCGCTCGACATGACCGCGCGCGGCCTCGGCGACATCTGCCGCGCCGCCGTCTCCTACCTGCACACCGAGGCGGAGCTCGACCGGCTCGCCGACGCCGTGGCCGCCACCCGCAGCTAGCGGGCGTGGCGGCGCGGCTTGGCCTTGATCTGCAGCTCGGCCTGCTTCTCGGCCGACCGGGCGATCTCTCGAAAAGCCTGGTCGCGGCCCGGCCAGTATTGCTGCGGCCAGGACTGCGTCTTGACGCCGTACCAGGCCTCGGCTTGGCGGACAAAGGTCGGGTTCCACAGATGCGGCCGGCCGAGCGCGACCAGGTCGGCGCGGCGGGTGTGCAGGATGGTGTTGATCTGCCCCGGCTCGGTGATGGCGCCGACCGCCATGGTCGCCATCCGCGGCACGTTGCGGATCGCCTCGGCGAACTGGACCTGGAACATCCGGCCATAGACCGGCTTCTGGTCCGGCACGGTCTGGCCGGCGGAGACGTCGATCAGGTCGCAGCCGGCGTCGCGGAAGGCCTCGGCGATGGCGAAGACATCGTCCTCGCCGATGCCGCCCTCGGCCCAATCGGTGGCGGAGATGCGCACCGACATCGGCCGATCCTCGGGCCACGCCGCCCGCATCGCCCGGAACACCTCCAGCGGATAGCGCAGCCGGTTCCCGATCGGCCCGCCATAGTCGTCGCCGCGCCGGTTGGTCAGCGGCGACAGGAACGAGGCCAGCAGGTAGCCATGGGCGCAGTGCAGCTCGAGATGGTCGAAACCTGCGCGGGCGGCACGCACGGTGGCCTGGACGAAATCGGCCTTGATCCGGTCCATCTCCGCCCGGTCGATCTCCGCCGGCACCGGGCTGACGCCCTCGATCCAGGGCAGCGGCGAGGCCGAGATCACCGGCCAGTTGTCCTCAGGCGAAGCGATCGGGTGGTCGGCCTTTTCCCAGCCCAGCTGGGTCGACCCCTTGCGCCCAGAATGGCCGAGCTGCATCGCGATCTTGGTGTCGCCATGGGCGTGCACGAACCCGACCAGCCGGGTCCATTGCGCCTCATGCGCGTCGGTCCACAGGCCGGGGCAGCCCAGGCTGATCCGGGCGTCCGGCGACGGGCAGGTCATCTCGACGAACATCAGCCCCATGCCGCCCAGGGCGTGCGAGGCATAGTGCACGAAGTGCCAGTCGGTCAGGTTGCCGTCGCGGTCGGCGGAATACTGCGCCATCGGCGACATCACCACGCGGTTCGCCAGCTTCATGCCGCGCAGCCGGAAGCGGGTGAACATCGGCGTCGGCCGGGTGCTGCGGTAATCGTCGCCGGTCTCGCGGAACAGCCGCTCGTAGAAGGCGTCGTCGGCCCGGCGCACGAAATCCGGGTCGCGGATCCTGAGGTTGTCGTAGGTGATCGACTTGGCCCGGCACATCACCACCATGGCGAACTGCATCGGGTCCATGTCGAAGGACCGGTTCATGTGCTCGAACCAGGCCAGCGACACGTCGGCATTGTGCTGGGTGACCTGGCACGGCGTGCGGCGGGCCCTGTCATAGGCGGCGAAGGCCGTCTCGACGCCGGTCTCGCCATGCTCAACCACCGCATCCGATAGGGCGATGGCGCATTCCATCGCCAGCTTGGTGCCGGAGCCGATCGAGAAATGCGCCGAGGCCTTGGCGTCGCCCAGCAGCACGATGTTCCGGTGCCACCAGCGCTCGCAGAAGATCCGCGGGAAGCGCCGCCACATCGACCGGTTCAGCAGCAGCGGATGGCCCTGCAGCTCCTCGGCGAAGATCGCGGCCAGCTTCTCCTGCGAGCCCTCCTCGTCGGCCTCGGTGAAGCCGTGGCCCTGCCAGCAGGCCTCGTCCATCTCGAACACCCAGGTCGAGCGGCCTTCACCGTACTGGTAGGTGTGGGCACAGATCACGCCGTGCTCGGTCTGGCGGAAGAAGTAGTTGAACTCGCCCATCGGCCGGGTCGAGCCCATCCAGCAGAAGCGGTTGGCCTTGACCGAGACCTCGGGCCGGAAGGCGTCGCGGTAGTGCTCGCGGATCGCCGAGTTGATGCCGTCGGCGGCGACGATGATGTCGGACTCCGCGAAGCGCTCGCCCAGCGTCGCCGGATCGATCCGGTCGGAGAAGGCGAGCTCGACCCCGACCTCGCGGCAGCGCTCCTGCAGGATCTGCAGCAGCGTCATCCGCGAGGTGCCGCAGAAGCCGTTGCCGGCGCAGCGGATCGTCTCGCCCTTGTAATGGATGGCGACGTCGTCCCAATAGGCGAAGCGGTCGCGGATCCGCTCGTAGGAGTCCGGGTCGCGCGACAGGAACTCGTCCAGCGTGTCGTCGGAGAACACGACGCCGAAGCCGAAGGTGTCGTCGGCACGGTTCTGCTCCTGCACCGCGACATGCCAGTCCGGCCGCGCCTTCTTGGTCAGAAGCGCGAAGTACAAGCCGCCCGGACCGCCGCCGATGACCGTGATCCGCATCCCGTTTCTCCCGTCCCGGGCCGGACGCGCGATCCCCGGCCCTACTCCATGAGGGTACGGCGAATTGCTTTAGGCTTAAATCATTTTCCGTCCTGGGGTCGTCGGGCGCGCCGCCCTATGATCCCGGCATGACCACCTGGATCGCCCTGCTCCGCGCCGTCAACGTCGCCGGCCATGCGCCGATCAAGATGGCGGATCTGCGCGCCCTGGCGGCGGAGCTGGGCTTCGCCGCCAGGGCGCGCACGCTGCTGCAGAGCGGTAACCTCGTCTTCGCGGGCAAAGGCAAAGCGGAGGAACTGGAGCGGACCCTGCAGCAGGCACTGGAACAGCGCCTCGGCCTCGGCACCGAGGTGTTCGTTCGCAGCGCCGCGGACTGGGCCGGCGCGATCGCCCGCAACCCGTTCCCCGAAGAGGCGGAGAGCGACCCGAGCCACCTCGTCCTCCTGCCGCTGAAGCAGGCGCCGAAGGCGGTCGCCGCGCTGCAGGCCGGCATCGCGGGGCGGGAGCAGGTGCGGACCGACGGCCGGCACGCCTACATCACCTATCCGGACGGCATCGGCCGCTCGAAGCTGACCATGGCGGTGATCGAGAAAAAGCTCGGCACCAGCGGCACCGGGCGTAACTGGAACACCGTGCTGAAGCTCGCCGCCCTCGCCGGCGGCTGAACCCGCGCCTCAGGCCGGCGCGTTGAAGGGCTGCGAGATGGCCCGGAACGCCGGCAGCTGTTCCAGCCGGGCCGCGTCGGCGGCCAGCGCGGGGATCTGCGCCGCCGGGACCAGGCCGGGATGGGCCTCGGCCAGGAACCGCAGCAGCACGGCGACGGCGATGTCGGCGTGGCCGAGGCGGCCGCCGAACCAGTGCTCGCCGCCCCGGCCGGCGCGGTCGGCCTCGAGCACGGCGAGGGCGTCGGCGATCTGGGCCCGGCAGCGGGCGACCCAGACGTCGGACACCTCCTGGTGCAGCCGCTGCTCGTAGAACAGGCTGACCGCCTTCTCAGCCGTCCCCATCGCCAGCGCCGCCACCTTCATCGCCCGGCGCCGGTGCGGCTCGACCCGCGGATACAGCGCGCGCTCGGCCGGCACCAGGCTGTCGAGATGGTCGAGGATGCAGTGGCTCTCGATCAGCGTGTCGCCGTCGTCCAGCACCAGCGTCGGCACCCGGGTCAGCGGGTTGTAGGGCCGGATCTTCTCGGGGTCGCCGAACACCGACCACGGCCGGTGCTCGAACGGCAGGCCGTACAGCGTCAGGGCGATGCCGACGCGGCGGACGAAGGGCGAATCGAATTGGCCGATGAGGATCATGGGCAGCAGGATCGGCCGGAGCCCGCGGCGCTGTAAAGACGCCAGAGTCCAGGGTTGCCATCGCGGCCGGCCTGGCCTTCACTTTCCCGGCGACAAAAGGGGAGGACTGCGCCGTGCCCACGCCCGTCACCGGCCGATGCTTCTGCGGCGCCGTCCGCTTCCGCTTCGACCAGCCGCCGGTCGTCGCCCGCGTCTGCTGGTGCCGGGACTGCCAGTATTTGTCCTCCGGCAACGCCTCGATCGGCGTGATCTTCCGGACCCAGGGCTTCGCTGTGACAGGCGAGACCAGCGAATATCTCAGCCGGGCGGACAGCGGCGCGATGATGCGCCGCCGCTTCTGCCCGGCCTGCGGCACGCCCCTGTTCAGCGAGGCGCTGGAGGAGCCGGACTACATGGTGGTCCGCGCCGGCGCCCTGGACGACCCGGAGATCGCCCGCCCGGCGAGCGTGATCTGGACCGCCTCGGCCCCGAGCTGGGGCCATGTCGACCCGGCCCTCCCGTCCAGCCCACGGCAGCCGAGGCCGGTGTCGGGCTAGCCACCGCCGGGCTGCGCGCGCGGCATGAAGCGTCGTCATTGGAGACAGACCATCCACTCCCAATCGCGGCGTCCGGTTCAGCTATTCGAAAAGCCGTAAAGGCCGATGCCATCGTATAATTTTAGGGCAACGCGGCACCGTTTATTGATTCTGTCGCCGCGTTTCCTCCCCGCTACTCGGCAAGTGGCCTGAGCCTCATCCCCCGAGGCGGCCACATGACTCGACGCGCTGCCCTGTCCGGTGGCGGTGACGGCCCGGCCCGACGAGCTGAAGCCTCGTCTGCGCCGGGCCGCATTTTTCCTCGGGCTGGACTCACGGCTGTCTGACCTGATCGCCCCGTCATGCCGCAGCAGGCGCTCCGAACCAGGTGGTCAGCGCGTCGGTAAGCCCATGCCAGGTTCGGTCCCCCACCCAGGCCACATATCCGTCGGGCCGAATCAAGACGGCTGTGGGAGCAGTGACAGCCCCGAGCGCCGGAAGCTCCCACGGACCAGCGCATCCGGCATCGACAACCTGGACTCGATCCGCCCATGACGCGATGCCGAGGCCGCCCGGCTCGCCGAAGTTGAGAAGCACCGGCCGGGCAGCGTGCAGCAGGCTGTAGACCCGCCGCGGGCCATTTGTGGTGCTGAGGTCGAGATCGGGCATGCGGCGTCCGAGCAAGGGGTGTCCCGCGTCGAGATCGTAGTGAATGTCGAGCCCCGCCAGCATCGCGGCGAATTTCATGCGCGGCTCCGCCATGCCGAGAAGCTCGGCCATGGTGTCGCGCAATGCCTTGGTGCGGTCGTCCTCGCGGCGCAGCGCGACCGCGGCCATCGTGTTGCGCAAGACGCGGGCACCGATCGGGTGGCGCTCGGAATGGTAGGTATCGAGGAGGCTTTCCGGCGAGATCCCCTTGACCACCTGGGCCAGCTTCCACCCCAGGTTCATCGCATCCTGCACCCCGGTCTGGAGCCCCTGGCCGCCGTCTGGGGGATGAATATGCGCGGCATCGCCCGCGATCAGCACGCGTCCCTTGCGGTAGGAGGCCGCTTGCCGCGCAGCATCGGTGAACCGGGAAATCGAGGTGGGAGAGTGGACCCCGTAATCCGTCCCGTAGACGGTGATGAGCGCCGCGCTGAGATCGCCGAGGGTGGGTTCGGCGGTCTGTCCGACATGCTGTTCGGTCACGAGGATGCCGACCGGCCCGTGATCCGCATAGACGATCTCGCCATTGCGGATCTCGTACTCCACCCGGCCGAGGGCATGGATGCCGAGAGCGTCGCGGCGGATGCCCCATTCCGACGGCGTCTCGGCCAGCTCGGCCTCGGCGATCAGGTTGCTGGTGGTGGGATCCGATCCCGAGAACGCGATGCCGGCGGCCTTGCGGACCAGGCTGCGTCCGCCGTCGCACCCGACGAGATACTGCGCCCGCAGCGACCGGCCGTCGCCGAGCTCGACGTCGACGCCGGCGGCGTCCTGGGCGAAGCCCGTCGTCTCGATGCCGCGATAGATCGGCACCTCGAGCTCGTCGACCCAGCCAGCGAGGATCCGCTCGATGTGCTTCTGCCGCAGCCCGAGACTGTAGGGATGGCGGGTGGGAAAGCCGCTGATGTCGAACTGGACCCCGGCAAACCCGTTGACCTGCGCCTTCTGCCCCTCGGCGACGAATCGGTCGGCGATGCCGCGCTGATCGAACACCTCGATGGTGCGCGAGTGAAGTCCCCCGGCGCGTGAGCCGGCGAGGTCCTGGCTGGCACGCCGCTCGACAATGGCAACGTCGACGCCCGCCAGTGCCAGCTCGCCCGCCAACATCAGCCCGGTCGGGCCACCGCCGGCGATGATCACTGCATGGTCTGTCATCTGGCTCGCACCCCTACGCTGTTCACCCGTGACTGACAGGCGATAGGGCTCCGGAATTTACGGATAGAAATGCGGAAGCCAATTCTTGAACCCGACTATCTTGTCGCCATCTCATATCCAGGCAAGGACCACTCCCGCCGCCGCGCATGCCGCCAAGGTCGGGATCATCCCAACCCGGAACCGCAGCATCGCCACCAGCGCCGCCGCCGCGAGCACGGCCGCCCGCCAGTCGATGCTCCCCAGCACCGGCAGATCGGGGCCGACGCCGAGGATGTCGAAGCTCCACACCTCGCGGAACACCACGTGCAGCGCGAACCACAGCGCCAGGTTCAGCACCACCCCGACCACTGCGGCGGTGATCGCCGACAGCGCCGCCGTGACCGCCCGGTTGCCGCGCAGCGCCTCGACATAGGGCGCGCCGAGAAAGATCCACAGGAAGCACGGCGCGAAGGTGACCCAGACGGTCAGCAGCGCCCCGAGGCCCCCGGCGAGCAGCGGGTCGAGGCCGCCGGGCGCACGATGCGCGGCGAGGAAGCCGACGAATTGCAGCACCAGGATCAGCGGCCCGGGCGTGGTCTCGGCCAGGCCGAGGCCGTCGACCATCTCGCCGGGAGCGAGCCAGCCGAAGCTGTCGACCGCCGCCTGGGCGACATAGGCCAGCACCGCATAGGCGCCGCCGAAGGTGACGACGGCCATCAGGCTGAAGAAGCCGCCGATCTGCGTCCAGATCGCCGACGGCCCGGCCAAGAGCCACAGCAGAAGCACCGGCCCGAGCCAGACCGGCAGCCACAGCGCCAGGACTCGGGCGGCCCGCCGCCAGGACGGATCGGCATGGGCGAGCTCGCCGCGGTCGAACATCCGGTCGACCACACCCTCGGCGTCGGCCGCCGCGCCCCCACCGTGTCCGCCGGACGCGAAGAGCCCGGGCGCCCGGCGGCTACCGATCCAGCCGCAGAGTCCGGCGGCGAGCACGATCAGCGGGAACGGCACATGGAAGGCGTAGATGCCGATGAAGGCCGCGGCTGCGACCGCGACCATCGCCCGGGTCTTCAACGCCCGCCGGCCGATCCGCAGCACCGCCTCGACCACGACGGCGAGCACCGCCGCCTTCACCCCGAAGAACACGGCGTCGACCAACGCGACCTGGCGATAGAGGGCGTAGAGGATGCTGAGGCCCAGCATGACCACGGTGCCGGGCAGGATGAACAGGATCCCGGCAACCAGGCCGCCGGCCGTGCGGTGCAGCAGCCAGCCGATATAGATCGCCAGCTGCTGCGCCTCCGGCCCGGGCAGCAGCATGCAGTAGTTGAGCGCGTGCAGGAATCGCTGCTCGCCGATCCAGCGGCGCTCCTCGACCAGCTCCTTGTGCATCAGCGCGATCTGGCCGGCCGGGCCGCCGAAGCTGAGCAGCCCGATCCTGGCCCAAACCCTGGCCGCCTCGGCGAAGGTCGGGGCGGCCGGCGCGACGGGCGCGGCCTTGTCGGCGGTGGTGATCGTCATGGCCCTCACCTCACGCCGGCTTCGAGGGCCAGTTGTGCGTCTCCTCGGTCGCGTCCCGGCACCAGCGGTAGAACGCGTCGTACAGCGGCAGCCCGGCCGCGAGCTGATCGAGATCGTCGCGATACATGCGCGACAGGCCGAGCGAGGCCGCCAGCAGGCCGGCCGCCTGCGGCGCGAGGTCGAGCCGCGCGGTGTCCGCCCCGCGTATGACGGTCGCGAGGCGGTCGAGCGGCCCGGAGGCCAGGCCGAACTCCTCGATCATGGTGTCGAAGGTGCAGCGTTCGCCGCGGTGGCTCCAGAACACGCCGTCGATGTCGAAGGGGGTGGCCTGGAAGCGGTCGGCCACGGCCGGCACCTCGGAGGCCGCGACGAACAGGAACACGGCCTGCGGGTCGACGAAGCGGCGGATCAGCCAGGGGCAGGCGATGCGGTCGACCTTGGGCCGGGCGCGAGTGACCCAGACGGTCCGCCCGGCCGCGTCCGGCGGCGGCAGCCTGCCGGTCTCGACCAGCAGCCCGCCGGCGTCGCGCCAAGCCTCGAAGCCGCCTTCGAGCGTCTCGGCCCGGATCCCTTCGTGCAGCAGCCAGGCGGTGACACCCTGGCTGAGCTTCAGCCCCTTCTGGCAGACCACGACGACCTGGCGGCTGGCGAGTTCCGAGGCCCAGGCCGAGACCGAACGGAAGTCGCGGCGCTGCGAGGCCGGCAGCAGGCGGGGATCGGCCTCGAAGTCCTCGGGCGTGCGGACATCGACGATCGTCGGCGCGTTGGGCAGGCCGACGAGACGGGACAGTTGCGGAACGGTGATTTCGATATTCGACGGCATGACGTCCATCCCTCGATGAGGAACCATGGACGCGATCTTTGGGCTGCCGCCTCACGGGGTAGTCGCGAATGACCCCTTGCGGCCACTATACGCGCAAGGCCGTGGCACCGGCAATCTGCGTCATCAGATCAGGCTTGGATGGAGTAACTCTGCCGATCGTCCTGCGCTCTGTCGCAGGAAAGTGGCGCGCCCGAGAAGATTCGAACTCCTAACCTTCTGATCCGTAGTCAGATGCTCTATCCAATTGAGCTACGGGCGCGTTCTGCGGGGCGTCGTCGCCGCCCCGTCGTCAGGCGGGCGGAACCTAGTCGATGCCCGACCCGGATTGCAAGCCCCATTTTCATCGATCCGACACGAAACGAGGCATGCGGCGGCCGCATGGACAAAGCCCCCTGCCCTGCGCCCGCTTTCCGGCCGCGCCCGCCCGCGCCATCTCAATCCCAGGGACGGCAAAAAAACGGGGAGGCCATCATGGGGCTCATCTGCGACGTGGTCGGGCGCGTTCTCGCCCTCTTGCTGCTGATCAGCATGCCCGCCTTCGGCCAGGCGCAGTCGGGGGACGTGGACAGGACCGCGATCGTCGGCGTGATCCAGAAGCAGCTCGACGCCTTCCAGGGCGACCGCGCGGCGGAGGCCTTCGGCTACGCCTCGCCCGACATCCAGCACATGTTCGGCACGCCGGACAACTTCCTGGCCATGGTCAGGCAGGGCTATCCGCCGGTCTACCGGCCGCGCTCGGTCGATTTCCGCGAGCTGGTCACCAGCGAGGGCCGGATCGTGCAGAAGGTGCTGTTCGTCGGGCCGGACGGGGTGCCGGTGATCGCCGAATACGTCATGGAGCGGCAGCCCGACGGCAGCTGGCGAATCGATGGCTGCCGGCTGGACCGCAGCGGCGACCAATCGGCATGACACCTAGGTCAGAGGTGGCGTTGACAAGCCGGATCGGGGCGCCCCATCGTGCGGGCCCGACACCAGAGACTGCCGATTTCCCGCCATGACCGACATTGCGCTGAAGACCGCCATCGAACAGGCCTGGGCCGACCGCGACAGCCTGACCCCGGCCACCCAGGGGCCTGCCCGCGACGCTATCGAGGCGGCGCTGGAAGGCCTCGATTCCGGCATGCTGCGCGTGGCCGAGAAGGTCGACGGGCAGTGGCAGGCCCATCAGTGGCTGAAGATGGCGGTGCTGCTGTCCTTCCGCATCACCGACAGCAAGATCGTCGCGGGCGGCCCGGACGGCGCGGTCTGGTACGACAAGGTGGCGCCGAAGACCCTGGGCTGGGGTGAGAACCGCTTCCGCGAGGCCGGCTTCCGCAGCGTGCCGGGCGCGGTCGTCCGCCGCTCCGCCTATATCGCGCCGGGCGTCGTGCTGATGCCGAGCTTCGTCAATGTCGGCGCCCGGGTCGACAGCGGCACCATGGTCGACACCTGGGCCACTGTGGGCTCCTGCGCCCAGATCGGCAAGAATTGCCACCTGTCGGGCGGCGTCGGCATCGGCGGCGTGCTGGAGCCGCTGCAGGCCAACCCGGTGATCATCGAGGACGACTGCTTCATCGGCGCCCGGTCCGAGGTGGTCGAGGGCGTGATCGTCGAGCGCGGCGCGGTGCTGTCGATGGGCGTGTTCCTCAGCGCCACCACCAAGATCGTCGACCGCGAGACAGGCACGGTCAGCTATGGCCGGGTGCCGGCCTATTCGGTGGTGGTGCCCGGATCGCTGCCCGGCAAGCCGCTGGCCGACGGCTCGCCAGGCCCCTCGCTGTCCTGCGCCGTGATCGTCAAGCGGGTGGACGAGCGCACCCGGGCCAAGACCTCGATCAACGAGCTGCTGCGCGACTGAGCTTCGCCATGGTGCCCCCGCTCCGCGGCCCGGCCGCCCCCGACCCGATCGCCCTGACCCAGGCGCTGATCCGCTGCCCCAGTGTCACCCCGGCCGATGGCGGGGCGCTGGCGGTGCTGGAGGCGGCGCTGGCGCCACTCGGCTTCCGCTGCGAGCGGATGCGGTTCGAGGCGCCGGGCACGGCGCCGATCGACAACCTCTATGCCCGGATCGGCAGCGGCGGGCCGCATCTCTGCTTCGCCGGCCACACCGATGTGGTGCCGCCGGGGGACGAGACGCGCTGGCGCTTCCCGCCCTTCGAGGGCCGGGTCGCCGAGGGCCGGGTCTGGGGCCGCGGCGCCTGCGACATGAAGAGCGCGGTCGCCGCCTTCGCCGCCGCGGCCGGGCGCTTCCTGGCCGCGGGCGGACCGGAATTCGGCGGCTCGATCAGCCTGCTGGTCACCGGCGACGAGGAAGCCGAGGCAATCAACGGCACGGTCAAGATGCTGCAGGCGCTGGCGGCGCGCGGCGAGGCGATCGATGCCTGCATCGTCGGCGAGCCCAGCAGCAGCGAGGCGGTCGGCGACACCATCAAGATCGGCCGGCGCGGCAGCCTGACCGGCCGGCTGACCGTGCGCGGCGTGCAGGGCCATGTCGCCTATCCGCACAAGGCCGACAACCCCCTGCCCCGGCTGGTGCGGATGCTGGCGGCGCTGGGGCCCGGACCCGAGATCGACGGCGGCAGCGCCCATTTCGATCCTTCCACCCTCGCGATCACCACCATCGATGTCGGCAACCCGGCCGCCAATGTGATCCCGGCCGAGGGCCGCGCCGTGTTCAACATCCGCTTCAACGACACCTGGACAGCGGACAGCCTGGGCGCCTGGATCCGCGAGCGCTTCGACGCGGCCGGCGGCGATTACGCGCTGGAACTTCGCAGCGGCGCCGACAGTTTCCTGACCGCGCCGGGCGAGCTGACCGGGCGCGTCGCCGGGGCGGTGGAGCGAGTGACCGGCCGCCGCCCGGCCTTCAGCACCTCGGGCGGCACCTCCGACGCCCGCTTCGTCAAGGATTACGCGCCGGTGGTCGAGCTGGGCCTGGTCAATGCCACCATCCACAAGACCGACGAGAATGTGCCGGTCGAGGAGATCGAGACGCTGACCCGGATCTACCAGGCGGTGCTCGAGGACAGCTTTCCGGAGAAGGGCTAGATGGCGGTGTCTTCGGGCGACATCATCCGCGGGGTCTGGGGGGCCTGGCGTCTGGCCCGGCGCGACACCGGCGGCATGGCCATGTTCGACATCTCGCCGGACGGGGCGGCCAAGAGCTTCTTCGCCGCGGTCTTGGCCTTCCCGCTGTACATGATCGTCCAGGTCCTGTTCCTGGGCGAGAGATGGCCCGCGTTGCTGCAGCCGCTGCCGCTGCTCGTGCAGACCATCGGCTTCGCCGCCGGCTGGGCGCTGATGCCCGCGGCCCTGACCTGGATTCTGCCCTGGCTCAACCGCGGCCGGCGCCTGCCCGAGGCCATCGTCGCCTACAATTGGGCGGCGCTGCTGATCATGCTCGCCCAGTTCGTGCGCATCATCCTCGACGCCGTCGGCCTGCTGCCCGGAACGGCCGGCATCGTCGTCGCCATCGTCGTCGCCGCCGCCTGCTACCTCTATGAGGGCTTCGTGCTGCGCACGGCGATCGAGGTCGACGTGCCGATCGCGGCCGGGCTCGTGGTGTTCGACGCGCTGGCGTCGGAGCTGCTGGCTGGCTGGATCGATCTGGTCGCCAGGTCCTCGCTGTAGCGTACCCACAGGAAGCACAGACCGTCCGGCGGCGCGGTGGCGCCGGCGGCGGCGCGGTCGCGCGCCGCCAGCACCTCGGCGACCCAGCCGGGCGGGCGCTTGCCCTCGCCCACCAGCTTCAGCGTGCCGGCGATGTTGCGGATCTGGTGGTGCAGGAAGGATCGGGCCTCGGCCTCGATCTCGACCGCTTCGCCGCGGCGGACCACGTCCAGCCGGTCCATCGTCCGCAGCGGCGACTTGGCCTGGCATTCGGCGGCGCGGAAGCTGGTGAAGTCGTGGTGCCCGACCAGATGCTGCGCCGCCTCGTGCATCGCCGCAGCGTCGAGCGGGCGTGACACCTGCCAGGCCTGCCCGGCCTCCAGCGCCAGCGGCGCGCGGCGGTTGACGATGCGGTAGCGATAGGCGCGCAGGATGGCGGAGGTGCGGGCGTCGAAGTGCTCGCCCACCACCTCCGCCGACAGGATCGCGACCGGCAGCGGCTTCAGGTGGAAATTGACCGCGTCACGCACCGTGCCGGGGTCGGTCGGGCGGGCGATGTCGGCATGCGCCACCTGCCCGATCGCATGCACCCCGGCATCGGTGCGGCCGGCGGCAGTGATCCGCACCTCCTCGCCGCAGAAGCGGAAGATCGCCTCCTCGACCGCCTGCTGCACCGACAGGCCATTGGCCTGCCGCTGCCAGCCGACGAAGGGCCGTCCGTTATACTCGATGGTGAGCTTGTACCGCGCCATGCGCCGCACCATAGCGACCCCGGCGGGAAGCGCCAGTACCCGCCATCGCCAGCACCATGCGCAGCGCCTGCTCGGCCGCGTCGGCGACCAGCCGCGGCGCCTCGGCCAGTGCCTCCGCCAGCGAGCAGGGGCGCGTCAGGATGCTGAAATAGGCGTCGATGCCGGTCGCGAGGTTGAGATGCGCACCCGGACCGACCGTGCCGGCCAGCGCGATCACCGGCAGGCCGTAGCGCTTGGCCCGGCGCGCGATCTCCGACGGCACCTTGCCGAACGGGGTCTGGCCGTCGAGGCTGCCCTCCGCGGTCAGCACCAGATCGGCCCGGCGCAGCAGCGCGTCGATGTCGATATAGCGCATGACGATGTCGTAGCGCGGGTGCAGCCTGGCGCCCAGCAGGGCGTGCAGCCCGGCGCCGAGCCCGCCCGAGGCACCACTGCCCGGCATGTCGCGCAGCTCGATGCCGATATCGCGGCGGACCACCGCGGCGTAGGTCTCCAGCGCCTGCTCCAGCGCCGCCACCGCCGCCGGCGTCGCGCCCTTCTGAGGCCCGAAGACCCGGCTGACACCACGCGGCCCCAGCAGCTGGTTGTGCCAGTTCAGCGCCACGTCGATCCGCACCCGGTCGAGCCGCGGATCGCGCCCGGCGAGGTCGATCCGGCACAGCCCGGCGAGGGCGCCGCCGCCGGCGCCGATCTCGACCCCGTTTCCGTCCAGCAGGCGGATGCCGAGGGCCTGGGCCATGCCGGCGCCGCCGTCATTGATGCCGGAATCGCCGCAGCCGACCAGGATGCGCTGCGCCCCGGCGTCGAGCGCCGCGCGGATCAGCTCGCCGACGCCGCGGCTGGTGGTGCGCAGCGGGTCGCGCGCCCCGGCCGGCACCAGGCGCAGCCCGGCCGCCGATGCCATCTCCAGCACCGCGATGCGCCCCCGGCCGCCGAGGAAGCCGAACTGCGCCTCGACCGGACGCCCCACGGGCCCGGTCACGGTCACCTTGTGCAGGCGTCCGCCGGTGAGGGCGACCAGCGTCTCGGTGAAGCCCTCGCCGCCATCGACCATCGGCGCCGACAGGATCTCGGCCTGCGGCAGCGCGGCATGGACGCCGCGTGCCATGCAGTCGATCACCTCGGCCACGCCCAGCCCCTCCTTGAAGCCGGACGGGGCCAGCAGGATACGAATCGGCTTGTTCGATCGCGTGATCATCATGTTGTCCTCGAGCAGCGGGTCACAGGGGGAAGCGGCCGAAGCCCAGCGCCGGCCAGACGGCCAGGGCGAAGAGCAGCAGCAGCGCGAACAGCATCGGCAGCAGGGCGAGCGAGAGGCGCAGCAGGTCGGCCGGGCCGTAGCCCTGGTCCTCGCCGGCCAGACCGAACATCGCCACCGGCTTGGCGCTGGCCATCAGCGTCTGGCAGAAGCCGGTGGCGGCGACCACGAGCAAGCCGGCGCCGGCGGGATCGAGCCCCAGCCCCGCTGCCCCGGCCAGGACCGGCGGCAGCAGCACCGAGACCCGGGCGGTGCGCGACTGCACCACGAGGTGCAGCAGCAGGCCGATCGCCGCCAGCCCGGCGCAGGCGAACACTGGGGCTGCATCGCCGAGCCCGCTCAGCGCCCCGCCGACCAGCCGGCCGCTGACGCCGGACGCGGTCAGCCCGTCGGCGATGGCGATGGTCGCCGCCATGAACAGGATCAGCGGCCACTCCACCGCCTTCAGCCCGTCGCGCAGCCCGCCGCCGCCCAGGCCCGGCACGGTCAGCAGCAGCGCCCCGGCCAGCGCGATCAGCGTGTCGTCGATGCCGTGCAGCGGCGCGCTGAACCAGCCGAGCACGACCAGGGCCGCGATCCCGCCCGCCGGCAGTGCATGACGCGCTGCGGTCGGGGGCATCGCCGCCGGCGCCGCCAGCGGGGCGCGGCGGTCCGCAGGCGTCAGGAACAGCAGCAGGATCGCCTCCACCGCCACGACGGTGCTGGCCAGGGCGAAGGGCAGGCCCAGCAGCGCCCAGTCGAGGAAGCCGATCGGCCGGCCGGTCCAGCGCCCGATCATCTCGGCCGCCAGCAGATGGGCGCCGGCGCCGGTCAACGAAGCGAAGGCGGAGAGCAGGATCGCGGTCGGGAACAGCAACGCCAGGGTGCGGCGCAGGCGGGGATTGGCCGTGGCGCCGGCCAGCGCGGCATGCACCGGAATCATCAGCGCGGCCCGGCCCGAGGTCGATGGCACGACGAAGGCCGTCGCCAGCATCACCAGGCCGAGCCCGTGGAACAGCGCGCGCGGGCTGCGGGCGCGGGTCGCGACCAGCCGGGCCAGCCGGTCGGCCAGCCCGGCGCGCTTCAGCGCATCCGCCAGGATGAAGGCGGCGATCAGCAGCCAGACCAGGTCGCTGCCGAGCGCCGCGAACACCGGATCCGGCGTGGGGAACACCCAGAGCGCCATGCCGAGCGCCGCCAGCAGCGCCACCAGCGTGTCGTCCAGCCGGGTCAGCCCCCAGCCGATGATGGCGACGCCGAACAGAATCAGCGCGGCACGGGCCGGCCGGTCGAGGGACGGCAGCCCGAGCTCGACCGCGACGGTCAGCAGAGCCGTCAGCGCGAGGGCGACCAGGGTCCGCGGCGCGGGAAGGGTCAGGCGGCCCGGTGCGAGGGGCGGCGCGAGGGTTTGTCGGGCGAGCACCGTTGTCTCCGGATCATGTGACGTTTCCGTGACAACGGTGGGCCTGGGACCTTATTCCCTGGCTAGCTCAAGATCGTTCCAGCGGGGATGGGGAAACCATTCAGCAGGTCGCGCGCCGTCATCGGCGCCTTACCGGGACGCTGCAGCCGGGTCAGCCGGATGGCGCCATGGCCGCAGGCCACGGTCAGCTGGTCGTCCAGCACCGTGCCGGGCTCGCCCGAGCCGGCGACGAGCGTTGCGGCCAGCACCTTGATGCGCTCGCCGTCATACATGAACCAGGCGCCGGGCTTCGGCGTCAGCGCCCGCACCTGGCGGTCGAGCGCGACGGCGTCGGCCCAGTCGATGCGCTCGTCCTCCGGCCCGATCTTGGCGGCATAGGTGACGCCCTCCTCCGGCTGCGGCGTCTCCACCGCGTCGCCCGCGGCCACGGCGTCGATCGCCGGCACGATCAGCCGGGCGCCGAGGGCGGCGAGCGCGTCGTGCAGCTCCGGCGTGGTCGTGCGCGGCCCGATCGGCACCCGCCCGGCCAGCAGCATCGGCCCGGTGTCCAGCCCCGCCTCCATCCGCATGATGGTGACGCCGGTCTCGGCGTCGCCGGCCAGGATGGCGCGGTGGATCGGCGCGGCGCCGCGCCAGCGCGGCAGCAGCGAGGCATGGATGTTGAAGCAGCCGAGCCGCGGCGCATCCAGGATCGGCCGCGGCAGGATCAGCCCATAGGCCGCGACCACCGCGGCATCGAGCCTGAGATCCCGGAACTCCGCCTGGGCCTCGGGCGTCCGCAGCGTGGCCGGGTGTCGGACCGGCAGCTGCGCCGTCGCCGCGGCCCGGTGCACGGCCGAGGGCTGCAGCTTGTGGCCCCGCCCGGCGGGCCGCGGCGGCTGGGTGTAGACGGCCGCGATCTCGTGCCCGGCGTCGATCAGCGCGAGCAGCGCGGGCACCGCGAAATCCGGCGTGCCCATATAGGCGAGGCGAAGGGGCATGAGGAGACGCGACGCCTCAGAACGGCAGCTTCATGCCCGGCGGCAGCTTCAGCCCGCCCATCAGCTTCGAGGTCTCGGCCTGGACCGCTTCCTCGACCTTGCCCTTGGCGTCGTTGAAGGCGGCCACGATCAGGTCCTCCAGCACCTCGACCTCGGCCGGGTCGACCAGCGTCGGGTCGATCTTGAGCGAGCGCATCTCGCCCTTGCCGTTCAGCACCACCGAGATCATGCCGGCCCCGGCCTGGCCCGGAACCTCGATCTCGCCCAGGCGGGACTGCATCTCGGCCATCTTGGCCTGCATCTCCTGCGCCTGCTTCATCATCTGTCCGAGATTCTTCATGCCTCTCGCGGCTCCTCTTCATCGGTGGCGTCGGGGGCGGGCTCGGCGCCGGGCCCGGCGGCCTCGTCCTGTTCCAACGGCCCATCCTGCTCCAAAGGATTGCGCAGGTCGCGGATCACGGCGCCCGGGAAGGCGCTCATCACCGCCTTGACCAGCGGGTGCTCGGCAGCCGCGGTCAGCGCGTTCTCGCGGTCGGTCCGCGCCTGCTGGTTCAGCGTCGGCGCGCCCTCGGCGCCGGAGACGCTGACCACCCAGCGCTCGCCGGTCCAGTCGCGCAGCGCGGTGCCCAGGCGGTTGGCCAGGTCCGGCGGCGCGGAGTCATGCGGCCGGAACTCCAGCCGTCCCGGCTCGAAATGCACCAGATGCACCGCGCTCATCAGCTGGCCGTGCAGCACCACGTCGCGGGCGAAGGCGATCTGCACCAGCTCGTCGAAGCTCTTCGGGTCGGCCCGCAGCACCGCCTTCGGCGCCGGCGCGGCCGCAACGGCCATGGGGGCCGGGGACGCGACCGGAGCAGACGCCACCGGCGCCGGCTCGGCCGGCACCAGGGACAGGCCTCCGCCCGACGCTGCCATGCGCGGGCCGCCGGGTCCGGGCCCCGGGACGGGGCCGGCGGTCACCGCCCCCTGGCTCTGCAGATCGCCGAACTTGCGGACCAGTTCGCCCGGGCTGGGCAGGTCGCTCATATACAGCAGGCGGATCAGCACCATCTCCAGCGCCGCCTGCGGGTTCGGCGCCGACTGCACCTCCCCCGCCCCCTTCAGCAGGGTCTGCCAGGCCCGGGTCAGGCCGGGCAGCGAGATGGTCTCGGCCAGGGCGCCGCCGCGCTTGCGCTCGACCTCCGGCACCGCCGGATCGTCCAGCACCGCCGGCACCATGCGGGCGCGGGTGACGAAGTGGACGAAGTCCAGCAGGTCACCCAGCACCGATTGTGGGTCGGCCCCGGCGCGGCGCGCCGCCTCCAGCCCCTCCAGCATGCGCGGGCCGTCGCCGGCGAAGGCGGCCTCCAGGATGTCGATGACGCTGGAGCGGTCGGCCAGGCCCAGCATCCCGCGCACGCTCGCGGCGGCGATGAAGGGCTTGTCGCCGACCGGCGCGCCTTGGGCGATCGCCTGGTCCAAGAGCGAGAGGCCGTCGCGGGCCGACCCGTCGGCGGCGCGGGCGATCATGCCGACCGCCTCCGGCTCCGCCGCCACGCCTTCCTTGTCCAGGATCTCGCTGAAATAGGCCTGCAGCTGCTCGGCGCCGATGCGGCGCAGGTCGAAGCGCTGGCAGCGCGACAGCACCGTCACCGGCACCTTGCGGATCTCGGTGGTGGCGAAGACGAATTTCACATGCGGCGGCGGTTCTTCCAGCGTCTTCAACAGCGCGTTGAAGGCGTTCTTGGACAGCATGTGCACTTCGTCGATGATGTAGACCTTGTAGCGCGACGCCACCGGGCCATAGCGCACGCCGTCGATGATCTCGCGGATGTCGTCGACGCCGGTGCGGCTGGCGGCGTCCATCTCCATCACGTCGACATTGCGGTCCTGCAGGATGGTGCGGCAGGGCTCGCAGACGCCGCAGGGATCCGCGGTCGGCCCGCCCTTGCCGTCCGGCCCGACGCAGTTCAGCGCCCGGGCCAGGATCCGCGCCGTGGTGGTCTTGCCGACGCCGCGCACACCGGTCAGCACGAAGGCATGCGCCAAGCGGCCGGAGGCGATGGCGTTGGTCAGGGTGCGCACCAGCGCATCCTGGCCGATCATCTCGGCGAAGGTGGTCGGCCGGTATTTTCGGGCCAGCACGCGGTAGGCCACCGGCTTGGCCGGCTGCGGCGCGTCGTCTAGTCCGAGGGGCAGGGCTGCGTCATCGCTCATGGCGCGCGATCATAGGGAATGGACGCGACTGTCGAAAGGCCGAACCACGACCCGTCGGGCGAAGAGCGATCGGAGGATGGAGGAAGGTGGGAGACCGGCAGCGACCCGTATCGAAACTCGTTACGGCTGCTTCCTTCCGGATCTGACCGGGTTGGCGAGGGACACGCCCGCGCCGATCTCCCGCGCCCTATATCGGAGCTTCGGGCGGCGGAGGCAAGAGTGGAAATGACAGAACCATGTCCGGCTCAGCGCACGCCCTCGGCCGCCAGCGCGGCGATGCGGCGGCAGCAGGCCAGCAGCGGCCCGGCATAGCGCTCGGGGTCGTCGATCGCGGCCCGGTATTTCGGGATGCTGACGCTGATGCAGCCGATCGCCCCGCCCGCCCCCGCGATGGCGCCGCCATAGCACCAGATGTCGGCCTCGTTCTCCTCGGCGTCGACGGCATAGCCGCGGATCCGGATGCGTTCGATCTCCGCTGCCAGCGCCGCGACGGTGGTCAAGGTCTGCGGCGTCATCGCCACAAGCTCGAGCTCCGACAGCAGCGCCGCGGCCTCGGCCGGCGGCAGCGCCGACAGCCAGGCCTTGCCGACCGAGCTGGAATGCAGCTTCACGCGGGTGCCGATGCGCGAGGCCATGCGCACCGCCTGGGGGCTTTCCAGCTTGTCGACATAGACCATCTCCGGCCCGCTGCGGACGGCGAGATGCACGGTCTCGCCTGTGGCGTCGCGCAGCTTCGCCAACTCCTCTGCCGCGATCAGGCGCAGCTCGAACCGGTCCCAGGCGCGGGCGGCCAGCGCCATCAGCCGCGGGCCGAGGCCGAAGGCGCCGCCGCGCGGCACCTCGGCCAGCATGCCCTCGGCCTGCAGCGCCGCGACGATGCGGTGCACGGTCGGGCGCGGATGGCCGGTCAGGCGGGCGATCTGCGCCACCGAGACCGGCTCGGGCGCGTCGGACACGGCCTGCAGCACCGCCATCGCCTTGCCGAAGGCGGCCGCCCCCTGCACCGCTGCCGCGCCGCCCTGCCCCATCGCCGCCCCCTCTTCGCCCCGCTCAGGCGACGAGATAGCCGCCATCGACCGGCAGCGCCACGCCGGTGATGAAGCCGGCCGCCGGGCTGCACAGGAAGGCGACGGCCTGGGCCACCTCTTCCGGCCGGCCCCAGCGGCCCATCGGGGTGCGGCCCAGGATGGCGCCGGAGCGCGCCGGGTCGTCCTGCAGCGCCTGGGTCAGCGGCGTGGCGATCCAGCCCGGCGCCACCGCGTTCACCCGGATGCCGTCCTCGGCATAGGCGATGGCGAGCGACTTGGTCAGCTGCAGCACCCCGCCCTTGCTGGCGCTGTAGCCCGGCACCAGCCCGCCGCCGAAGAAGCTGAGCATCGAGGCGGTGTTGACGATGCAGCCTTTCGTTTGCCGCAGCAGCGGCCGGGCGGCGGTGCAGAGCCTCATCGTGCCGGTCAGGTTGACCGCCAGCACCTGCTCGAACACCGCCGGGTCGTGCTCCGCCCCGCGGCGGATCACCCCGGCGCAGTTGACCAGGATGTCGAGCCGGCCGAGCCCGCCGACCAGCGCCTCGACCCCTGCCGCGTCGGTGACGTCGAGCTCGGCCAGGCGCGCGCCCTTCGGCGGCTCGATACCCGCGGCCGGGGCCAGGCCGGCGGCGGTCACGGTCGCGCCCAGCCGCGCCAGCTCGGCCGCGATGGCGGCGCCGATGCCCTGGGTGCCGCCGGACACCAGCGCCGTGCGGCCGGCGAAGAGATCGGGCTGGAAGGTCATGCGAAGCTCCGTTCCGGGCCTGCCGCCGACCGGTCCTCGATCGGCTTGCGCACCAGCACCACCAGCGCGAGCGCACCGACGCAGGCGACGGCGGCGCTGATCAGCAGGGCGTTGACGAAGGAGCCGGTCTGGTCGAGCACGAAGCCGGTGACGATCGGCGCGAAGGAGCCGGCGAAATAGCCGCCGAAATTCTGGATGCTGCCGAGCGACGCCACCTGGCGCGACGGCGCCGCGGCGGTCACCAGCATCCAGGCGGTCGAACTGGCGTAATTGATGCAGAACATGGCCAGCGAGATGTAGGCGACGGCCAGGGTCAGGCTCGGCGTATAGGCGGCCGGCAGGGTGAAGACCGCACCGCCGACCAGCCCCGCCGCCATCGGCCATTTGCGGCTGGCGATTGCCCCGACGCCGCGGGCCATCAGGACATCCGCCACCTTGCCGGAGCACAGCATGCCGAGCGCGCCGAAGAGGTAGGGGATGACCACCACCCAGCCGGTGCGGGCGATGCTGAGATGCCGCTCATGCTCCAGATAGCCGGGCAGCCAGGTCAGGTACAGCCAGACCATGTAGACCACCCCCATGAAGCCGATGACCATGCCCCAGGTGGTGAGGTTGCCGAACAGCCCGGCCCAGTCGGCGAAGCTCTGCCGCGGCCTGGGCTGCGCCGGCCGCCCCTCGTCGAGGAAGGACCGCTCGGCCTCGGCCAGCGGCGTCTCACCGCGGTTGCGGTAGATCAGGACCCAGCCGATGGCGACGATCAGGCCCAGCACGCCCATCAGGATGAACATCGGGCGCCAGCCGAAGCCCAGCATCAGAGCGGTCAGGATCGGCGGCGCGATGGCGGGACCGATGCAGGAGGAGGCGACGAAGATTCCGGTCGGCACGCCGCGCTCGCGCAGCGGGAACCACTCGCTGATCACCTTGGCCCCGGCCGGGAATTGCGGCGCCTCGCCGACTCCGAGCACGGCCCGGGTGCCGATCAGCTGGCCCAGCGACTGCGCCAGCCCGCCGGCCAGCTGCGCCAGCGACCAGAAGGCCATGCCGGCGCCGAGCATGATGCGGGCGCCGAAGCGGTCCAGCATCGCCCCGACCGGAAGCTGCGAGAAGGCATAGGCCCAGGAGAAGGCGGAGAGCAGCAGCCCCATCTGCGTGCCCGACAGGCCGAGCTCGCCGGAGATGTCGTGGTTGGCGATCGAGAGGGTGCTGCGGTCGAGATAGTTGACGATGCCGGCCGCGGTCAGGAAGGCGACGGCGATCCACTGGATCCGGCGGATCCGCGGCGGCTTGCCGGATGACATGAGATGTTTCCCTCAGAGCCTTGGATCTATGGCTTTTCCGGCGGCGCGATCAGCGCAGGAACTGATCGACGTAATCCGCGCCCAGCCCGGCTTCGGTGTAGTGCTTGCGGCACATGTCCAGCTTGGTGAACACGTCCTCGTAGCCGGTGTGCTTGCCCCAGGGGTCGACGTAGTACATGACGCCGTTGACCTGGAAATAGGTGATCATCTCCTCGACATCCTCGTCGACCACCAGGGTATGGGTCTCGCCCGGCGGCTCGAAGACGTAGCTGCCTTCGGTGGCGACCCAGTCATGCTCCAGGTAGCGCCAGCTGCCCTTCAGCACGAAGCCGTGCACTGGCCCTGGATGGCGGTGGCGGCTGAGCACGCCGGCCTTGCGAACCCGCAGCAGGTTCATCCAGTAACCGCTTGAGATGTTGAGGCAAAGCGGCCGGAACCAAACGTTCTCGGCCTGCGGCACCCAGACCCGCTCATCCTGCGGCACGGCGTGGGGCACGACGATGTCCCGCAGCGCTTCGGGCGGGTTCGGATACTGGTAGGGCATCCGCTTGGTGTCGGCGTCGGCTGGCATGACGCTTTCCTCCGGTTTGTCCATATTGTGGACTATCTATCCATTTTGTGGACAAACACTGGACCCGCGCCCGCCGGCCTGTCAATAGCCGGATAAGGCGTCTCCGAGGAGCGATTAGCGGAGGCGATGCCCGAGCGATTTCCGCTGGATTCCGGTGCCAAGGTCGCGTTTTCTCTCATCCGGAGATGCTGCTACGGAGGTTCATGGCTCTCGACCGGCAGGCTGATGTGCCTGGGCCGGTGGCGTCGGTCACCCGGCGCTCCAAAGCATCTCATCTCACCCCCCATTCCGATTTCATGCAGACCCGTGACGCCGTCACGGGTCGCGAATCGTTGCGGAGATCATCAGGATGGCGAATTTCACCGGCACTGCGGGTGCCGACTTCTACCCCGGCACGGCCGATGCCGACACCGCCAGCGGGCTGGGCGGCAACGATGTGCTCAATGGCGCCGGCGGCAATGACACGGTCAATGGCGACGACGGGGACGACCTCATCACCGGAGATGCCGGGGACGATGCTCTCCACGGCGGGATGGACCAGGACGTTCTCGGCGGCGGGGAGGGCAACGATACCCTTAACGGCGATGACGGCAATGACACCCTCAACGGCGGCGTCGGTGCCGACATGCTCAGTGGCGGCAGCGGCAACGATTTCGTCGATTACTTCGACTCAGCGGCTGGCGTGACCATCGACCTCGAATCCGGCGCTGCCGGGATCGGCGGCGATGCCGCCGGGGACACGTATTCGGGCATTGAGTATCTCAACGGCAGCAACTTCGCCGACATGTTGCGGGGCGACGCGGGCAACAACCAGCTCTGGGGCTGGGACGGCGACGATGTCCTGTCGGCCGCCGGAGGCGACGACCTCGTCAACGCCGGCGCCGGCGGGGACCGTCTCGCCGGCGATGCCGGCAACGATGCCCTGAACGGGTCGGACGGCGACGACCAACTCGTCGGCGGCACCGGGGCCGACGCCCTCAATGGCGGGGTCGGCACCGACCTCGCCGATTACAGCCTCTCCTCCGCGGCTGTGACGGTCAATCTCGTGGTCGGCACCGGTGTCGGCGGAGATGCTGAAGGCGACACGCTGCAGTTGATCGAGTCCCTCACCGGCTCCGCCTTCGGCGATCGCCTCACCGGCAGCACCAGTGCCAATGTGGTCGACGGCGGCGCGGGCGATGACCGGCTCGTCGGCGGGGCGGGCAACGATCGGATCGATGGCGGCGATGGCAACGACACCATCGAGGCCGGGATCGGGGCCGACACCATCGCCGGCGGGGCCGGCATCGACACCGCGTCCTACAGCGGTTCTGCCGGAGCCGTGACCATCAGCCTCCAGGCCGGCACGGGCTTCGGCGGCGACGCCGAGGGCGATACGCTGATCGGAGTCGAGCAGGTGGTCGGCTCTGCCTTCGCCGACAATCTGAGCGGCGACGCCGGCAACAACACCCTCTGGGGCGGCGCGGGAAACGACGTCATCGCCGGCGGGGCCGGAGCCGACACGCTCAAGGGCGGCGCCGGCAACGACATTTTCGTCTACAGCGCCATCGCCGACAGCACCGTAGCCGCGTCAGGCAAGGACGCGATCACGGATTTCGCCACCGGCGACAGGATCGACCTCTCCCGCATTGACGCCGACGGCAACGAGGCCAATGGCGACACCGCCTTCACCCTCGGCACCGGCGGCTTCACCGGCAAGGCGGGCGAGCTGCGGGTGGTCGATTTCGGCGATGGCCGCCAGGGCGTCTACCTCGACCTTGACGGCGATAAGATCCAGGATTCGATCATCACGGTCTATTCCGACCACACTCTGACCGCGGCGGATTTTGTGCTTTAGCTCCGACCGGGACACCCAGCCAGCTATGCTGCCCCTTCCAGGATGATGGCTGACGCTGGCCGCCTCCGTTCCGACCGGCAGATGCGCCGGTCGGAACGGAGGCGAGGCGCTACAGAATGAAATCGGCGACGACGAGGCCGATGGTGCCGTTCAGCACGATATGGAAGTCGGAGACGCCGTCGCCGTTCACGTCGCCGGCAATAGCAGTCTGGCCGTTGCCGACAGAGAAACGCAACTGGCCGGCGACGCCGGTGTACAGGCCGGAGCCGATGAAGCTGAAGGCTTGGTTGCCGGCGGCGGCGCTGTTGGCGTCGATCACCGACAGGTCGACCTGGTCGCCCTGGGCATGGCTGAAGTCGGTGATCCGGTCGGCGGTGGCGCCCACGGCGCTGTCGCCCGTCGTGGCAGAGACGAAGCGGTCGCCGCCGATACCGCCGGTCAGCGTGTCCTGGCCGGCCCCGCCGCGGAGCACGTCGCTGCCCTCATAGCCGTTGAGCGCATTGGCCCCGCTGCCGCCGATCAGGGTGTCCCCGGCCTTGCCGCCGTTGACGTTCTCGATCCCGGTCAGGATGTCGCCCTGCGCATTGCCGCCGGTGCCCGTGCCGGTGGCGAGATTCACCGTCACGCCGGCTGTCTCGCCCCAATGGCTCGCGGTGTCGATGCCGGCGCCGCCGTCGAGCCGGTCGGCCCCGGCGCCGCCGCGGAGCACGTCGTTGCCGGTCCAGCCCTGCAGGGTGTTGGCGCCCGCATTGCCGGTGAGAGTGTCGTTGGCCTGACTTCCGGAGAGGTGTTCGATCCCGATCAGGGTGTCGCCCCAGGCCTCGCCGCCGGTGCCCTTGCCGGTGGCGAGATCCACCGAGACCCCGACCGTGCCGGCATAGTAGCTGGCCGTGTCGGCGCCGACACCGCCGTCCAGTTGGTCGGCCCCGGCACCGCCGCGAAGCACATCGTTGCCATTCCAGCCCTGCAGGGTGTTGGCGCCGGCGTTGCCGGTGAGGGTATCGCTGGCCTGGCTGCCGGAAACGGCCTCGATCGAGACCAGGGTGTCGCCCCAGGCCTCGCCGCCGGTGCCCTTGCCGGTGGCGAGATCCACCGTCACACCCACCGTGGCCGTGTAGTAGCTGGCGGTGTCGATGCCGGCGCCGCCATCGACCCAATCGGCCCCCGCACCGCCACGGAGTACGTCGTTGCCGCCGTCACCCGTGATGACGTCGTCGCCGCCATTCCCGACCAGCTGGTCGTTCCCGCCCAGGCCAAGGATGCGCTCGCCGCCGGCGCCGCCCTGCAGGAGATCGGCGGCGGCGGAGCCGGTCAACGTGGCGACCGTGATGCCGGAGAACACACGGCCGCCGATCCCGTCGTCGTCGCCGTCGAGATCTTCGCTCTCATAGGCCACGAAGAACTCGCCGGTCTCCAAGGCCGTGACCGACGGCCATTCCTGGTTGCCGACGAAGGACTGGTTGACCAGGAAGTTGCCGCCGACCTTGCGCCCGTCCTCGAAGAAATACTGGCCGAACACCTCCTTGAAGTGCCGGTCCGGAAGCTGCCATGCGTCGGGGGGCCACTGATCCCAGACCACGGCGAAGCCGCCGCCCGCCAGGCCGACCACGCTCGAATGGTCCGGGATCTCGCCGTCGAAGGTGTTGATCTGGAACGTCGCCGTCTCGGGCCGGCCATCGGCCGAGAAGATCCGGCCGAAGAGCCGGAAGGCGGTGTCGCCGTTTGGCTGGCCGTCGAGAACGGTCTCCACCCAGGTCGCGACGAAGCGGCCGCCGGTGAGCGCCGCGACCGAGATGTCCGTGTTCGCGAGCGCGAAGCCGCCGTTGGGGCCGTTCGTCTCGGGGGACAGGCCGAACTCCGCCGTGACCGGCCGCCCGTCGGGGCCGAGGATGCGGGCGCGCAGATCCGAGGGGGTGCCGTAGGGGCTCTGGCCGGCATACTCGCTTTCCCAGACCGTGACGAGATTGCCGTTGGAGAGCTGCGCCGCACGGACATTGTGCTGGTCGCCGAAGGTCCGCTCGTTGAGCTGGTACACGGTGTCGGTGGGCGAGCCGGCCGCCGAAAAGCTCCGGGCGAACGAGTTGTCGCCATAAAACGCCGCTTCGCCGTCGGCCGTCCCTTCCCGCGACCAGATGACGGTGTAGCCGCCATCCGCGCGGGCGACGATCTCCGGGGCGAAGTAATAGTCGTCGGTGGGCTGGTTGACCTTCTGGATCGCACTGACGCGGTTGCCGTTGTCGTCATAGACGGCGGTGTAGATGTCGGCCCGTTCCAGGACCGATCCGGGGCTGCCCTCCCACACCGCCGCGAAGCCGCCGCCCTCGAGCGCCGCGATCCGGGCGTAGTTGGCGACCAGGGCGAGGTCCGACAGGATCTTCTCGTTCCCGACCGGCGTGCCGTCGGGGCGGAAGACCTGGGCCGCGGCGTACTGAACGTCCTCCTCCAGATACGGCGAGTCCCAGATGACGACGATGTTGCCGTTCGCGAGGGTGGTGACGTCCGGGTTGTCCTGCCACGCGCCGTTCCAGGTGTTGACGAATTCGGGTGTGACGGGTCCAGGCATGAGCTCAGCCCTCCTCGATTCGCCGCCACCCTGGGCGGCCCCCTTCCGGCCGCTTCGTCGGGCGGCCGCGACGTGCTGCGGCACTTCAGACCGACGTGTTGCTTGTCCGCAATCTACGGGCGGTCGGTGGCGCTTTCATGACATGGGCCGGTTGCCATAGGACCGTCTGCCCTCAGCCCGGCGTCAGCGAGACCCAGTAGCCGGGCCGGTACTCCACCGGCAGGAAGCGCTCGTGGAAGGTGCGGAAGGTCGCGTCCGGGTCGAGGTCGGCGAACAGGTCGGGATGCAGCCACTTGGCCAGCGCCTGGATCGCCACGAACTGGTAGGGGCTGTCGTAGAACTGGTGCCAGATGGCATGCACCCGACCGGTCTGCGTCGCCGGGATGGTGGTGAAGGCCGGCCGCTGCATCAGTGCCTCCAGCCGGGCGCGGCTGGCGTCGCGGTCGGCGCCGGGGCCGACGCCGACCCAGGCGCCGGCGGTCTCGTACAGCGTCCAGTTGCTGCCGGTGACGACCACGACGTCCGGCTTCGACGCGACGATCTGCTCCGGGTTCAGCGTGCCGAAGGTGCCGGGGATCAGGTCGCGGGCGATGTTGTCGCCGCCGGCCACCTCGACCATCCGGCCGAAATTCTCGTTGCCGAAGGACATGCAGCATTCGTCGCTGTAGCCGCCGGCGCGGTCGATCATCACCTTCGGCCGCGGCCCGGGATAGCCGGCGAGCCGGGCGGTGACCTTCTCGATCTCGGCGCGGCGGAAGGCGATCAGCTCCTCCGCCCGCTGCTCGCGCCCGATCACCTGGCCGAGGATGCGGATGCTCTTCTCCGCATTCTCGAAGGGCCGCTCGCGGAAGTCGATGAACACCACCGGGATGCCGACGGCAGCCAGCTTGTCGATCAGCCCGCCCTCATCGGTCGCCAGCTTCGATTCGAGGTTCATCACCACCAGGTCGGGGTGCAGCGTCAGCGCCTGCTCGACGTCGAAGGTGCCCTCCTTGGCGCCGCCGAAGCGCGGCAGGTCGGCGATGAAGGGGTATTTCTGCCGGTAGATCTCGTAGCCGTCACGGTCGGCCTTCTCGAGATCGTCGCGCCAGCCGACGACGCGTTGGAACGGCGCCTCGGTGTCGAGCGCCGCCAGCAGATAGATCTGCCGCCCCTCGCCCAGGATGATCCGCTTCGCCTCGGCCGGGACCTGGACGCTGCGGCCGGCGACATCCTCCACCGTCCGGGTCTCGGCCGCGGGCGCTGCGCCAGCGGCGAACAAGAGCAGGGCGGCGGCAAGGCCGAGGGAGCGCCGGGAGATCATGGGGCTGTTCCGAAGTGAGTCGCGTCGGGCGCACCCAATGCATGATTTGCAAGTGATTATCAATATCGATCTTGACTCGGTAATCGCCCTGCCACTCGACCACGAGACCAGACAGGCCCTGGTGCCGCGCGGCCGCTGCCGGTAGCATTCCCGAAGGGCTGCTCGGACCTGACGATGGCGCAACACCTGCAGAAGCTGCTGTCCATATCGAGCGAGCCTCTCGCGGACGCCGTCGGTTCCGCCGAGATCGCATTGCACATCCCGGAATCGGGATCGGACCTTGCATCTGCCCTGGCGCTGAAGAACGGCTTCTACGCCTTTGAATCGGCGCTCTGCGTCTTCCCGGCCGCACCGTCAGACAAGGCGTATGACATCGCCGCGTGGAACGCGGTCAGCCTCTGGAAGCAGGATTACGAGCTGTTTCCGGAAAACTGCCTCTGCTTCGCGGAGAGCGTTTTCGGCGAGCAGTTCTGCCTCCTGGACGGAGCGGTCTTCCGCTTCGATCCCGAGACCGGAGACTTTGAGAGTCTCTGTCGTTCAGTCGAGGAGTGGGCAGAGGCAATCCTCAATGATTTCAGCTATCTGACCGGCTATCCTCTGGCTCGCGACTGGCAAGCTCGGAACGGGGCTCTTGCCCCCAAGCATCGCCTGATCGCTCGCATTCCCTTCGTCTGCGGCGGCGAGTTCGCCGCGGAGAACCTGGCCGCGATCGAGGCGGCCCAGGGGATGCGCTCGCATGCGAATCTGGCCCGTCAGATCCGCGACGTGCCGGATGGGGGGAAGATCCAGTTCGTGATCGGGCGGCCGCCGTGACGCCTTCCCCTATCACAGCACCGGCCAGGGCCGTTGCGGGCCGCGGCGGTCCTCATAGGCCTGGGCCAGGCGCAGCACGCCGAGGTCGTCGAAGCGGCGGCCGACGATCTGCAGACCGATCGGCGCCCCGGCCTTGGTGTACCCGCAGTTGATCGACACCGCCGGCTGCTCCGACATGTTCCAGACCACGGTGTAGCCGATATGCTCGAACGGCTTGTCCGGGTCGTTCAGCGGCGAGGCGAGCTCCGCCGGGAAACGCGCGACCGGCGCCGTCGGCGACAGCACGAAATCCAATGCGCCGAACAGCCTGGCGGCCGCATTTCTCATCTCCATCGTGCGGTTGAAGCCGCGGATCACGGCGAGGCCCGAACGCTGCGCGCCCGACTCCGCCCAGGTGCGGATATAGGGCAGGATCTTCGCGCGGCTTTCCTCCGGCAGCTTCTCGACATCGTCCCAGGCCCGGGCCCGCCAGAAATCGTCGAGCCCGTCCAGCATCTCCCGGGTCAGGATCGCCGGCACCGGCTCGACCACGGCGCCGGCCGCCTCTAGCAGCCGGGCGGCGGCGGTCACCGCCTCCCCCACCTCCGGCTCCAGCGCCATGCCGGCGCCGATGTCCATCATCAGGCCGATGCGCAGCCCCTTGGGATCGATCGCGAGATCGGACCAGTCGATCTCCGCCGGCGGCAGGTTCATGCCGTCGCGCCCGTCCGGCCGCGACAGCACCGACATGGCCAGCGCGGTGTCGGCCACCGTCCGGGTCATCGGCCCGGCAACGCGGCCGACATAGGGCGGGTCGATCGGGATCCGCCCCAGGCTGGGCTTCAGCCCGACGACGCCGCACCAGGCGGCCGGCAGCCGGATCGACCCGCCGATGTCGGTGCCGAGATGGATCGGCCCGTAGCCGGCCGCGGCTGCGGCCCCCGCCCCGGCGCTGGAGCCGCCCGGATTGGTCGACAGATCCCAGGGGTTGCGCGCCAGCTTGTGGAAGCTGGAGAGGCCGGAGGACAGCATGCCGTAATCCGGCATGGTGGACTTCGCCAGGATGACGGCGCCGGACTCGCGCAGCCGGGCCGCGGGCGGCGCATCCTCGGCGGCCGGCACCAGCGCCGTCGCCGCGGTGCCGACCGGCACCGGCACGCCCTTGGTGGCGATGTTCTCCTTGATCGTCACCGGCACGCCGTCGACCGGGCCGAGCGGCCGCCCCTCGGCCCAGCGCGCGGCCGAGGCCGCGGCGGCGGCACGGGCGCCGGCCGCATCCAGCGCCCACAGCGCCTGCAGCTTCGGCTCCCAGGCCTCGATCCGCTGCAGCACCGTATCGGTCACCTCGACCGGCGACAGGCTGCGGTCGCGGTAGCGGGCGACGAGATCGACGGCGGAGAGATCGGCAAGCGAGGTCATGCGTCACCGCTGAGCAAGAAGACGGATGTCCCGCTCAGATAACCGGAAATCCGGCGCCCGACCAAGCCGAATGGCCGGACATTTCCTGTCCGCCCCCGTTTTCTGCCCGCATGGAAGGGTTGCGGCGGAAGCGG